>CALACZ010000198.1 GCA_937890735.1 uncultured Bacillota bacterium | reverse complement strand
GTGAGGACGGTCGAGCGCTTATATTCCCGGATGCAGCGGGAAAGTCGTTTGATCATGGGGTTGCCTCCGTTTGGCTCAGTTTTGTCAGATTTTCTGTCAGGCGGACGAGCAGCTCCTGAAGAAGGCGCTGCTCCTCCTGCGTCATCCCGCTTGTCATGGCACGCTCCATCGCGCTGATACGCGCGTGAATATCCTGCTGACAGTGCAGACCCTTTTCCGTGAGCGTGATGCGGTGGCAGCGGCGATCGTTGGGATCGGGCAGGATGGAAATGAAGCCCTTGCCCTCCAGGCGCTGCAAAATGCCTGAAACGGTGGGGTGCGTCAGGTGAAATCTCTTTTCAATGTCCCGCGGGTATACGAGCTCACCGCTGCGCTCGGCAAGATAGCGCAGCACGAAGGACTGAATGCCGGTCAGATCCATCGAGGAAAGCGTGCGATCAATGTGCTGGTGGATTGCCTGCTGGGCGATGCGCATCTGCTGCCCGATGGGGAGACAGTCCATAAAAACACCTCCTGAGATAATAATGTAGCGCACAACATAAATTATGTAGCGAGCTACATTTTATCGAAAAAATCTTCAAAAAGCAAGCCGCACATCCGCCAAAATCGGCGGGTGTGCGGCGAGAATTATTGTGCGAAATGTTAAATGCGGGCGCGGCGGTCGTTCAGCAGCATCGGCTGCATCAGCGGCTGTGACAGGATGCGGCACAGGCGCGGGCATTTGCACAGGAACAGGTAGTAAACATTCTGCCCGCAGCCGAGCAGGCACTCAAAATTGCCCTGTCCCTTGGAGAGGACGACGTCGGCGCGGGAAAACTCGCGCAGCAGCGCCTCGCCGCAGTAGGCGAGCTCCGTGCCGGGGATGCACGAGCCGTTATCCAGGATGGGCGCGAGTTCGTCCATGCCGACGGCGTGCGCGTCGGCGCGGGTGGCGTCGTTCTGGGCGTTTCCGCCGCGCACGACGTATTGGACGTGCAGGTCGGGATACGCCTTTTGCAGCTGCTCGACCAGCACGACGTCAAATGCGATCTCGCCGGCGTTGTCGCCGAGGATGAGCAGCGAGCGGGCGGCGGACAGATCGGCGCGCAGCGCGGCGTATTCCGCCGCGTCCAGCGGCTCGGCGGGCGTTTTTTCGATGGCGCTGTCCAACTCACGTGCGATCCTGTCGTGCGGCAGGACGGCAAAGTCCAGATAATTGCCCGTGCGGGAGAATTTGAGCGCCATAGCGAGCGGGTCGTCTGCACGGCTTACGATCTCGCGGACGCGCGGCAGCAGCGCCAGCACGCGCTCGTTCGATTCGCGTTTAATTGTCTCATAAGCGTCGGTGATGCCGAAATGGCGGCGCGCGGCGTCTGCAAAGCCGGGGACAAGCCACGGCGCGGCGACATTATCCGGCGCGTCCGCGATGGTGCGCGCCACGTCGCGCATAAACGCCGTCTGCGCGGCGCGGTCGGGCTGCCGCTCGGCAAGCGCATACTGCCGCCGGACGAGGCAGGCGATACATTCTGCGTCAAATTGCATGGTGTTCCTCCAATCGTTTACAGCAGCCGGATGAGCGCGCGCCCGGTGAGCGCACGGCGCGAGAAGGCGCGCTGCAAGAGCGCCAAATTTTCTTCACTGTGCTCCACTTCCTTGGAATACAGGCTGCACACATGAATGAGCGCGTCCAGCGAGGCTTCCTCCTGCGCTGCGAAAAGCTGCCGCACGGCGAGCAGATGAAAGACGCACGCGCACACGCGCGGCAAAAGCTGCCGGTCGTTTACGGCTTTCTTGAAATAGCGAAACAGGAAGTAGACGCACAGATTTTCCGCCTGCGCGCCGTATGCGCGCCAGAATTCGCGCGGCGGCGCAGCGTGCAGCGCAGCTTCGAGCAGGGCGGGGAAACGGCTTGTCAAATGCTCCATATTGCGCAGCAGCAGCCACAGCGGCGTAAACGAGCCGCGGCAGCCGCGCAGGCGGGAGAGCCTCGTGCGCTGGCGGTGCAGGTACGCATCAGACGAAAACTGCGATAAAAGCCGGTCAGTCAGATCGCAGCGATCCTCGTCCAGAAACCCCTGCATCCGCTTTGCAAACAGCAGCAGCAGCGCCAGCCGGTCAGGAAGCGCCCAGCGCCGATCCTGCACCAGCCGGATGGCAAAGCCGCGCGCACGGTCCAGCGCCCGGTACAGCTCCGGGTCGAGGTCGTTATAGCCGTCGAGCGGGCGGCCGTCCTGACTGCGCGCAAAGCGTACCGGCGTGCTCCTGCCCAGCAGCAGACGCGCGGCGGCGGGGCAGGAGATCGAAAGCGACTGCTCCTCCGTCAGCCCGTAGATCTCCGAAAAGCGCGGGTGGCTGCCGCAGGTGCGGCAGAGCGCCTCCTCGCCGAGCGCCCGCTGAATATCGCACAGACCGTCTGCCGCCAGCAGCGGGCAGTGCCCGTCCTGCACGGCAAAGCGTGTCTCGCCGTCCTCTTCCACAAGGCTCGCGCGCACGCGCTCACCAAGCTCGCCCGGCAGCGCGCGGTAGCGCGCGTGCGTGTCGGGATCGAGAATGATCTGCCAGTCCTTGCAGCAGGTGTCGGGGCACGCGCCCGCGAGACACTGAAATTTCGGGTAATAATCGGGATAGATCAGATTCATAGCAAGCGCCTCTTTTCCCGTGCATCATACACGATGCGCGGCGATTCGTCAATGATTGCGATTTGCGCCGGGATGTGGTATAGTGTACAAAATCAATTGGACTTGGAGAAGGATATGAAACGATATAAAAGGCTGTGGCTGAGCCATGCGCGCATTTTGTTTGCCGTATTGATCCTTATGATGGTCGCGGGTTCGATCTGGGATCTGCCCATTTCGCGCGCGCTGTATCCGGGGCACGAGAGCAGCATCGGGCAGTTTTTTGCCGCCTTCGGCGAGCAGCCGGCATTTCTGGCGATCAGCTGCGCGGGCGTGCTGCTTTTGCTGCGGCGCAGGAGCATCAACCCCGGCTGGAACACGCTGCTGGCGTTTTCCGGCGGCGCGCTCATCCTGTTTGGCATCGTGATGAACGTGCACGAGGCGGTCGATAACGTGGCGCAGCTCCCGCTGTGGGTGGCGGCGCTGGTGACGGTGTTCATGACGCTTGTTTGCAGCGTGCTGCTGGCGGTCGTTTCGCGCGAGGCGTCCACCAAAACGGTGCTGCGCTTTATCCTCACGGTCACATTCGTGGCGATCGTGACGGCGCTGCTCATCAACATCATCAAAATTCCCTGGGGGCGCGTGCGGATGCGCCTGATCGTGCAGGCGGGCAACGAGAGCTACTTTACCCCGTGGTGGCAGGCGGGCGGCACGCTGAAGCGGCAGCTTCTTGCCGAGGGCGTTGCAAAAAGCGAGCTTCGCTCCTTCCCGTCGGAGCACACGGCGTGCGCGGCGTGCGCGATGCTGATGATCCTGCTGCCGACGCTCAGTAAGCGCCTGCAAAAGCGCACGACGCTCTGCTTCCTGCTCGGCTGCGTGTGGACGATCGCCGTGGCGCTCAGCCGCATCTGCATGGGCGCGCACTTCCTCACGGATGTGACGGCGGCGGCGCTGGTGTTCCTCGGCGTGGCGGCGCTCGGCATCTGGCTGTTCTACCTGAACCCGCGCGTGTTCGGGCGCATCTGGAATTTCCTCGCCGCAAGGCAAAGTCCGCTGCAAACGATGATGAAAAAGACGGACGAGGGTGAGTAACGCAAGAGACGGCAGATTTGCGAAAGTCCAAGGCTTCCCCATATGGGGAAGCTGTCGGCGAAGCCGACTGATGAGAAGAAGGGTTCTCATTTTTGAGATGCAGCGCGTGTTTGAGTTGAAACGTGGCGGCAGCTCAGAACGTACAGCCCTTCTCCTCATCCGGCGCTTCGCGCCACCTTCCCCACATGGGGAAGGCTTTAGAGTGTGCTATTTTGCAGTGTGTGCAAAAATCGCCGTGGCGGAATGCCACGGCGATTTTCTTATGTGCTTTTCCACTTGCGGCAGCGGCGGGCGATCTTGCGGCGGCGACAGGCATTTTTCAGGATGAAAAATACGATCACCAGCGCCACGGCGGCGAGCGTTGCGATGAGGTAGAGCGTCGTGTTCGCGCCTGCGGTCTTGACTGACAGCCACAGGTCGTTCATCGTCTGCGTCGCGTCGATCGGCAAGGCGGAGAAGCTCTCGCTGCGCGCGAGCGTCTCGTCGTCGGGATATGACACGGGATTGGTGATGACCTCCTCGTCCATATACTCCTTCGCCGCCGAGATGGGCGTGGAGTAGCCGATGTAATCGAGGTTCGCAGCCGAAATATCCGGGCGGCAGAGGAAGTTGATGAACGCCTCTGCGCCGGCTTTGTTCTGGCAGCCCTTCGGAATGCACATGGCGTCGATGAAGATATTGAAGCCTTCCTTCGGGTGGCTGAAGCCGAGGTCGGGATTTTCCTCGACCATGGTCAGATAGTCGCCCGCGTAATACGGCGCCACCCATGCCTCGCCGCGCTGCATTTTGTCAAAGATCTGATCCATGACGTATGCCTGCAAAACAGGCTTTTGCTGCGCGAGCAGATCCGCGCACTGGCGCAGCTCGTTTTCATCCGTCGTGTTCAGGCTGTAGCCCAGGATGGACTCCGCGATGGCGAACGCGTCGCGCGGGTTATCGAACATCAGGATCTTGCCCGCGTACTTGGAGTTCCACAGGCAGCTCCAGCTCTGCGCGTCCTCGTCGGAGACGTACTGCCGGTTATAGATCAGCCCCACCGTGCCCCAGGTGTAGGGGACGGAGTAGGCGTTCTCCGGGTCGTATGCCTGGTTGCGGAATGCCTCGTCGATGCCGGCATAATTCGGGATGTTGGAAAAGTCCAGCGGTTCGAGCATATCCTCCTCAATGAGCTTGCCGATCATATAGTCCGAGGGAATGATGACGTCATAGCTTGCGCCGCCCGTCTTGAGCTTGGTGTACATACTCTCGTTGGAGTCGAATGTGATGTAGTTCACATGGATGCCCGTCTCTTCTTCAAACGCGGCAATCACGTCAAGCGAGCCGTCCGTTCCGTCGGAGATGTACTGACCCCAGTTATACACCGTGATCTCCTCGCGCGCGGCAAACGCAGGCAGCGCGAGAGAAATCATCAGAACGAGCGCGAGCAGCAGGGAGAAAAGGCGTTTTTTCATGCGCGTGCCCTCCTCTGCACCCGCTCATGGCGGGCGTTTTTGCTGCTGCGCAGCTGCAGCAGGTTCATGGCAATCATCAGGACGAGGATCACGAGGAACATGAGCGTGAACAGCGCATAAATTTTCGGCGGAATGGGCTTTTTTGTGTAGTTGTAAATTTCGACCGGGAGGGTAATGAAGCTCGACCCGGTGACAAAATACGAAATGACGAAATCGTCCAGACTCATGGTGAACGCCATCAGAGCGCCCGCGAGGATGCCGGGCATGATCTCATGGATGACGACCTTGTAAAATGCCTGAAACGGCGTACAGCCGAGGTCGAGCGCCGCTTCGACTAAATCGCGGTCCATCTGCTTGAGCTTGGGCATGACGTTCAGGATGACGTAGGGGAGATTGAACGTGATGTGCGCGATCAGCAGCGTCCAGAAGCCGAGGATGGAGTTGATGCGCAGCATCGTGCCCGTAAAGGCGAACAGCAGCGCCAGCGCCACGCCCGTGACGATGTCAGGGTTTGTCATCGGGATGTCGGTCAGCGCCATGACGGCGCGGCGCAGCCGCCCGTTCATGTTGTGGATGCCGACCGCCGCCATCGTGCCCATGACCGTTGCGATGAGCGTGGAGAGAACGGCGATGATGAGCGAATTGCCCAGCAGCGCCAGAAGCGACCGGTCGCGGAACAGATTCACATACTGCCCCAGCGTAAAGCCCTTGAAGCTGGCGATGTCCGTGCCGGAGTTAAAGGACGCCACGCCCAGCACGATCATGGGGATGTACAGGAAGATAAAGACCAGAACGGTCACAGTACGGTTAAAATGCTTCATACCTTTGCCATGACCTCCTCGTCTCCGCTCTCGCCGAAGCGGTTCATGATGCTCACGCAGGCAAAGATCAGGATCATCAGCACCAGACTCATCGCCGCGCCGAGATTCGGGTTGTAGGCAGTCTTGAACTGCGATTCGATGACGTCGCCGATGAGCGTTGTGCCGGTCGAGCCGAGCTTCTGCGAAATGTAGAACGTGGACACCGCCGGGACGAACACCATCGTCAGCCCCGAGAGGATGCCGGGATACGACAGCGGCAGAATGACCTTGGAAAACACCTTGGACGGCGGGCAGCCGAGGTCTGCCGCCGCCTCGATCAGGCGCGGGTCGAGCTTGGACATGACCGACAGCAGCGGCAGGATCATATACGGCAGGTAGTTATACACCATGCCGAGGATGACCGCCCCGCTCGTGCGGATGAGCGGCAGCGGCGCGATGCCGAGATGCGAGAGGAAGGTATTGAAAATACCCGTATCCTCCAGCATGGCGACCCACGCGAGCGTGCGCAGCAGGAAGCTCATGCACATGGGGAGCATGATGAGCATCTGCAAAAACCGCTGCCTGGACGCAGAGCACTGCGAGATGAAATACGCCACCGGGTAGCCGATGACCAGGCAGATGAGCGCCGCGAACAGCGACAGCCAGATCGAGCGCAGGAAGATCGAAAGATACGCCCCCATGCCGGTGAGATTTGACAGCGTAAACTGCCCCGTGATCGAATCGGTCAGGGCGTAATAGACCACGATACCGAGCGGCACGACGATGAACAGCGCCATCCACACGATATACGGCGCGGCAAGCAGCTTATTCCTCATCTTCCCCGTCCTCCGCCGCGTCCGCGATCTCGTCGTATTCGGCGCTGTAAGAGCTGTAGTCGCCGTAAAGACCCGAATACTCGCTCTTGTGCATGATGTGGATGTCCTCCGGGTTGAGCCGGATGCCGATAAACGACCCGACGGGGTAGAAGTCCGTGGTCTGAATGAGCCATTTGAAGCCCTTGAAGTCAACGATCGTGTCGTAGTGCACGCCCTTGAACGTTACCGACGTGACCGTTCCGCTCAGGTGACCCTCTTCGGCGGGCACGATGTCCACATCCTCCGGGCGAATGACGACGTCCACAGGCTCGTCCTTTTCAAAGCCCTTGTCCACGCACACGAACTTGCGCCCGAAGAACTTCACCAGGCAGTCCTCCAGCATCACGCCGTCGAGAATGTTCGACTCGCCGATGAAGTCCGCGACGAATGCGTTCTTCGGCTCATTATATATATCCTGCGGCGTGCCGATCTGCTGGATCTTGCCCTTGTCCATCACGACCACGATGTCGGACATGGACAGAGCCTCTTCCTGGTCGTGCGTGACGTAGACGAACGTGATGCCGGTCTGCTGCTGGATGCTCTTCAGCTCGTTCTGCATATCCTTGCGCAGACGAAGATCCAGCGCGCCCAGCGGCTCGTCCAGCAGCAGCACCTGCGGGCGGTTGACGAGCGCGCGCGCGATGGCGACACGCTGCTGCTGCCCGCCGGACAGCGACGAAACGTTTCGGTTCTCAAAGCCCTTCAGGCTGACGATCTCCAGCATCTGCGTGACGCGCTCGTCCACCTCGTCCTCGGACAGCTTCGCAAGCCGCAAGCCGAAGGCAATGTTGTCGTACACATCCAGATGCGGGAACAGCGCGTATTTCTGAAAGACCGTATTGATCGTTCGTTCATACGGCGGCACGTCGTTGATCCGCTTGCCGTTAAAAAAAACATCACCGGACGTAGGTGTCAAAAAACCGCCAATAATTCGCAAAGTTGTGGTTTTTCCGCATCCACTGGGACCCAGCAATGTTAGAAATTCCTTATTTCTGATGTATAGGTTGATGTGATCAAGAATGGTTTCGCCGTCCTCAAAGGTGACCGTCAGGTCAGACAGGCGAATGAGTTCTTCGGACATTATCCTCCCCCGTTTCTTTCATTTCGTTTTGCGTCAGCGCCGTCAGTGCCCGGCACGCCGATCGCTTGCATCTTTTTCGTGAGCCTGAAGAAAAATCCTCGCAAATCCGTCAGGATCCCCTGCGGCTTTTCTTTGGCTCACAAAAAACTGCGGCGTGATCCACGCACCGCACTCAGTCGGAACTGACTGGTTTTCCTCTCTATTCCCTGCATTTTTCTTCAGAAAATAGAACATCAGTACCCCCGGCGGGAAGCCGAACGTACTGAATGCAACTATATAGAATCCGCCGGGTTTTGTCAATATAAATTATGACATTTTTCGGACAATTTTTCGCGGGAAAATCAGGGGAAATACTCATGCACGAAGTCAACGTCCTCCACGCGGAAGCTGCGTCCGTCGAGATACGACAAAATACCGCCGCCTGTTGTGAAGCAGAAGCGCAGGAAATAGGAATAGAGCGCCTGAAATTTGCGGTCATAGCGCTTGTCGAGCCTGCCGTATTTGCCGTCGCCGAGCAGGGGATGCCCTGCTGCCGCCATCTGCGCGCGGATCTGATGGGTGCGCCCGGTGATGAGTTCGCACTCCACGAGCGACAGCCCGTTCCGGCTCTGGAGCGTTTTATAGAGCGTCACAGCGGTCTTTGCTCCCGGCTGCGGTTTTTGGGTGATGTAGACGCGGTTTTCCTTTGCATCCTTAAATAAATAGCCCTCCAGCTTTCCATTGGCGGGTTTTGGCGTGCCGTGGACGATGCAGAGATATTTCTTTTCCAGCTCCCGGTCCTTGATCTTCTGATTGAGAATACGCAGCGCCTCGGCGTTTTTTGCCGCGATGACAATGCCGCCGGTGTTGCGGTCAATGCGGTTGCACAGCGCGGGCGTAAACGCGTTTTCCTCGCGCGGATGCCACTCGCGCCTGGCGTAGAGATACGCCTGGATGTGGTCGATGAGCGTTTTGCCGTATTCCGCGCCGTCGTGCGGGTGCACCGCCTGCCCGGGCTTTTTATCGACGAGCAGGATGTTCTCGTCCTCATAGACGATGTGCAGCTTCGGCGCGGCGACGGTGAGATAGGCGTTTTCCTGCTTCGGCGCGTCGAAAAACTCATCATTGATATACAGCTGCACGACGCTGCCCTCTGCAAGGCGCGCGTTTCGCTCGGCGCGCCTGCCGTCTACCTTGATGCGCTTGAGGCGGATGTATTTTTGCAGCAGCGAATCCGGCAGCAGCGGCACGGCTTTGGACACAAAGCGGTCGAGCCGCTGCCCGGCGTCATTCGCGCCGACGGTCAATTCCTTCATACTTGCCCTCCCCAGATTGGATGGTGGAAGTATTTTAGCACGGGGCAGGAGAGGTGTAAAGCGCCCGGCTCGCAGTTTTTTACAAAATATCGAAGAAAATGCGAAATAGTGTTTGACTTTCTCGTTCGGGTTCGGTATAATAGCGTCTGCATGATTATGGAGCGGGGGATACTATGCTGCTGGGACTTGCGAAGATCATAAGCTGTCCGGGCAGTGCTGTGCCCTTTGAAACCGAGCTTGACCTGCACGAAATGACATTCGGCGGCTGCAAACCTGTATCTGAACCAGTGCGCGCAGTCGGGCAGGTCAGAAATACCGCCGGCGTTCTGGATCTGACGGCAACGCTCACCACTACGCTGCACGGCGTGTGTGACCGCTGTGCCGCCCCGTTTGTTCGCGAGGTAACGTACCCGGTCGAGGCGATCCTCACCGCCGACGCCGACAGCGGCGACTACGAAAGCCCGTGGGTCTTTCCGCTGGAGGACGATCATGCCGATCTTGACGACATTTTAACAACGGCGTTCGTGCTGAGCATGGACTCCAAGCTGCTGTGCCGTGAAGATTGCAAGGGCGTTTGCTTCCGCTGCGGAGCAAACCTCAACGAAGCCGCCTGCACCTGCCAGCCGGAAAAAGATCCGCGCTTTGCGATTTTGCAGCAGCTTCTCGATAAAAAGTAGACAATATGCCAAACGGCATTTAAGCCAAGGAGGTGTACCAAATGGCAGTTCCTAAGAGAAAAGTATCCGGCGCGAGAAGAGATAAGAGACGCAGCTCCCATTGGAAACTGGCGATCCCCGGCGTTGTCGCTTGCCCGAAGTGCGGTGAGCCCCGCCTGCCGCACAGAGCCTGCAAGGCTTGCGGCTTCTACAACGGTCGTGAAGTGATCGCGGTGGAATCGGCTAAGTAAGTTCGCTCGATACGAGATGAGAGGAGGGTGCTGAACCCTTCTCTTTTCTTTTAACTAACGCATCACAAACAAGGAGGGAAAACTATGGCAAAGCCCATTGTTGCCATCGTCGGCAGACCGAACGTCGGCAAGTCCATGCTCTTTAATAAGCTCACCGGCCGCCGCATGGCGATCGTGGAGGACACCCCCGGCGTGACGCGCGACCGTATTTACGGCGACTGCGAGTGGAACGGACGCAGCTTCCTGCTTGTGGACACCGGCGGCATCGAGCCGGGCACGGACAACGATATGCTGCGCTTCATGCGCCGGCAGGCAGAGA
>CALACZ010000197.1 GCA_937890735.1 uncultured Bacillota bacterium | reverse complement strand
CGGTGCTGCGCGAGGGCTACCGGCTGGGCGTGCCGAAGGCGGGCTGGTATGTGCCTGTTCTGAACTCCGACGAAGAAAAATTCGGCGGCTCCGGCACGGAGCTTCTGCCCCTGCGGGCGGAAAAGATCCCCTCGCACGGGCAGACGCACAGCGCCGCATTCCGCGTACCGCCCCTGAGCGTGAGCATTTACCGCGTTCAGCGGACCGATCCCCGCAAATGACCCCGCAAATTTTCGCAAAGACCGAGAGAACTGACAGGAGGAACTGACCATGCATTTTCAAAAGAAACGCTGCGTAGCTATGCTTTTGGCAGGCGGACAGGGCAGCCGCCTGATGGTACTGACCGAAAACACGGCGAAGCCCGCCGTGCCGTTCGGCGGCAAGTACCGCATCATTGATTTCCCGCTTTCCAACTGCGTCAACTCCAAGATCGACACCGTCGGCATTCTCACCCAGTATGAGCCGCTGGAGCTGAACGAGTACATCGGAAACGGTCAGCCGTGGGATCTGAACTCCTCGCACGGCGGCGTGCAGGTGCTCCCGCCCTACGCCAAGAATAAAAACTCCGAGTGGTACAAGGGCACGGCGAACGCCATCTACCAGAACATCCCGTTCATTGACCGCTATAATCCCGACAATGTGCTCATCCTCTCCGGCGACCATATTTACAAAATGGACTACGCCAAGATGATCCGCTTCCACGATCAGAACGGCTCGGACTGCACCATCGCCGTGCGCGAGGTGCCGCTGGCGGACGCGCCGCGCTTCGGCATCATGAACACGCGTGAGGACGGCAGCATTTACGAATTTGAAGAAAAGCCCAAGCAGCCGAAATCCACCAACGCCTCCATGGGTATTTATGTGTTCAAATGGAGCGTGCTGAAAAAATATCTGGAAATGGACGAGGCTGACCCCAAGAGCGAAAACGACTTCGGCAAAAACGTCATTCCCGCCATCCTGAAGGATGGCTACCGCCTGATGGCGTACCGCTTTGAGGGCTACTGGAAGGACGTCGGCACGATCGACAGCCTGTGGCAGGCGAATATGGATCTGCTGGGCGACAAGCCTGTGTTTGATATTTCCGATGTGAGCGATGGGCGCATCCGCGCCAGAAACACCGCCATGCCGTCGAGCTACATCGCCCCCACCGCCGAGGTGAAGGACAGCTTCGTTGCAGAGGGCTGCGAGGTATTCGGAAGCATCCAGCATTCGGTGCTCTCCACCGGCTGCGCCGTCGGAAAGGGCGCGGAGATCATGGACAGCGTCATCATGCCGAACGTCGTGGTGGAAAACGGCGCGTTCATCCGCAGCGCCATCATCGCCGAGGGCTGCCATATCAAAGCCGGCGCACGCATCGGCGGCAGCGGCACGGGCGCGGCGCGGAAGATCACCGTCATCGGCAAGGAACAGACCGTATCCGAGGGCGCGGTGGTCGAAGCCGGCACGATCCGATAACGAAAGGGAGGGAACACAATATGGACTGCATGGGCATTATCTTTTCCAATATTTATGACAGCAGCATGGGCGCACTGACGGCGTTCCGCACATCGGCGTCCATCCCCTTCGGCGGGCGCTACCGGCAGATCGACTTCATTCTATCTAATCTGTCCAATTCCGGCATCCGGGACATCGGCATCATCACAAAATACAACTACCAGTCGCTGATGGATCACCTCGGAACGTGTGAGGAGTGGGACCTGAAGCTCGGCGACGGCGTGCGCTTCCTGCCGCCGTATGCCACGGGTCACACGGGCGCGTACCGCGGCAAGCTCGAGGCACTGCAAACGGCGCTGCCGGTCCTGGAACGCAACCGCAACAAATATGTGGTGCTGGCGGATACGACGGTGCTGTGCTCCATCGACTTTACCGAGGTCGTGGAGCAGCATGAGGCATCCGGCTGCGATGTGACGGTCGTTTCCCGGCGCGGCATCGCCGACGGCGTGACCGTGCAGCCCGTGGCGCTCAAGCTGGACGCGGACGGCAAGGTCGTGGATCTGGCGATGGACTACGCCGCGCCGAAGGACTACGCCGTGGGCATGAGTATGTTCATCATGAGCCGCGAAAAGCTCATCGAGATCATCCACGAGCTCGTCCCGCACGGGAAATACCACTTTGAGCGCGACTTCCTGCTGGGCTACTATAACGATCATAAGATCAGCGTCAACGTGTATCAGTTCCACAATGTGGCGCTGTTCAACGAAAACGTGGTGCAGTATTACAATAACAGCATGGCTCTGCTGGACGGCTCTGTGCGCCACAGCCTCTTCCGCGGCGACATCAGCATCTACACCAAGGTCCGCGACGCCGTGCCCACGCGCTTCGGCATGCGCGGTCAGGCGGCGGACTGCGTGATCGCCGACGGCTGCCATATCAACGGCTATGCCGCGCACAGCGTACTCTTCCGCGAGGTCGTGATCGAAAAGGAGGCGCAGGTGCGCGACTGCATCGTCATGCAGGGCTGCCGCATCGGCAAGGGCGCAAAGCTGCGCTATGTCATTCTGGATAAAAACGTGGTCATTGAGCCGGGCGTGGAGCTGCTTGGCTCGCCCGGGCATCCCGAGGTCATCGGGAAAAACGCCAAGATCAGCAAAGGAGCGTATAACCGATGAAGATTGCTATTGCCGCCTCTGAGGCGGCGCCGTATATCAAGACAGGCGGTCTGGGGGACGTCATGCAGGCGCTGCCGCTGGCACTCTCGCGGCTGCCGAAAAACGAGGTGTCGCTGTTTCTGCCGTATTACGGCGCGGTCAAATATTCCGGCGCGTATGAAACGGAATTTCTCGGCTGCTTTGACGTGCCGCTTGCATGGCGGCGGGAATATGTGGGCGTGATGCGCCTGAAAAGCCGGCGGAAAAAGCTCCAGGTCTATTTCATCGACAACGAGCATTACTTCTGCCGCGACGGCAGCATCTACGGTCATGGCGATGACGGCGAGCGCTTTGCGTATTTCAGCAAGGCGGTGCTCGCGGCGATCAAATTCGTGGGTCTTACGCCCGACGTTATCCACTGCAACGACTGGCAGACGGCGCTTGTGCCGCTGCTGCTGAAAACCGAGTACGCCGGGGCGCTGCCGAACGCGCGCAGCGTGCTCACCATCCACAACATCGAATATCAGGGCAAGTGCAACCTCCAGTTCAACTACGACGTGCTGGGTCTGCCGCCGCAGTGCGATGAGATCCTGCGCTTTGACGACTGCACGAACTTCCTCAAGGCGGGCATTGTGACTGCCGACCGTGTGAACACCGTCTCGCGCACCTATGCCGAGGAGCTGCAATACGCCTACTACGCGCATGGGCTGGCAGGCGTGCTGCGCAGCCGGGGCAGCGCGTTCACGGGCATCACCAACGGGATCGACACCGATCTCTTTGACCCCACGAAAAGCGTCGGGATGTGGAAGCATTACACCGCCGCCACCGTTGGCGAGGGAAAGCGCGAGAATAAGCTCGCGCTCCAGCGGGAGCTGGGGCTGCCGGAGGACGGCGAGGTCGCCGTGCTGGCGATCGTGTCGCGGCTGGTGGGGCATAAGGGTCTGGATCTTCTGTGCTACATCGCAGAGCGCCTCATGCAGCGGCGCATCCAGCTTGTGGCTGTCGGCACGGGCGAGGAAAAATACGAATGGTTCTTATCGGGGCTTGCTTACCGCTTCCCGCACCAGTGCGCAACGCATCTTTCCTTTGACGCGCAGTTTGCAAATCTCGTTTATGCCGGCGCGGATCTGTTCCTTATGCCGTCGAAAAGCGAGCCCTGCGGGCTGTCGCAGCTCATCGCGATGCGCTTCGGCACCGTCCCGGTCGTGAACTCTACCGGCGGACTGCGCGACACTGTGCCGCCCTATGACCCGGCAAGCGAGACGGGCTGCGGCTTTACCTTCCAGAGCTACAACGCCGATGATTTCCTCGCCGCCGTCGACCGCAGCCTGCAAATATTCTACGACGAGCCGGAAAAATGGCTGCGTTTGCAGCGCGCCGATATGGCGATCGACAGCAGCTGGACAAAGCCTGCTGCGGAGTATATGAAACTTTATGAAAGTGCGATCAAGGGATAAACAAATGGCAAAAGAATTACTGCAGAACAAGCTCCATGACACCTGCCGCCGGATGTTCGGCTGCTCGCTCACGGAGGCAACGGAAAAACAGGTCTACCGCGCGCTGTGCACGTTTGTGCGCGAATCGCTGGAGGAGCAGAACCGCGCCTTCCAGAAGCGCCTGAGCCAGAACGGCGAAAAAAAGGTGTATTATATGTCGATGGAATTTCTCGTCGGCACGAGCCTGCGCAACAACCTCTATAACCTCGGCATTCTGGACGAGGTAAAAACGCTGCTGGAAAAGCAGGGCTTCAGCCTGGACAGGCTTTGCGGCATGGAGCCTGACGCGGGGCTCGGAAACGGCGGCCTCGGGCGGCTGGCGTCCTGCTATATGGACGCGGCGACGGGGCTTGGCTACAGCGTGACGGGCTATTCCATCCGCTATGAGTTCGGCATTTTCCGCCAGAAGATCGTGGACGGCTGGCAGATGGAGTTCCCCGACGACTGGCTGGACATGGGCGGCGTGTGGCTGCACCCGCGCAAGGACGACGCGGTGGAGGTCCGCTTTGGCGGCGAGGTCCACGAGTGGACGGACGAGACGGGAAAATTCCGCGCTGCGCAGGTGGGCTATCAGTCCGTGACCGCCGTGCCGCACGATATGTACATCACCGGCTACGACTCAGCCGCCGTCAACCGCCTGATCCTGTGGAGCGCCAGCCAGCCGCACGGCTTTGACATGGCGGCGTTTTCGCGCGGAGATTATGTGCGCGCGCTGGAGCAGAACACCATGGCGGAGACGATCTCCAAGGTGCTCTATCCCGCCGACGATCACATCAGCGGCAAGCGCCTGCGCCTGCGGCAGCAGTATCTGCTGGTCTCGGCGTCGCTGCAAAGCATCCTGAAGGCGCATCTTGACCGCTACCGCACGCTGAAAAATCTGGCGGAAAAGGTCGCCATCCATATTAACGACACCCACCCGGCGCTGTGCGTGCCGGAGCTGATGCGCCTGCTCGTTGACGAGTACGATATGGGCTGGGACGAGGCGTGGGACATCACCTGCCGCACGCTGTCGTATACGAACCACACCGTGATGTCCGAGGCGCTCGAACGCTGGAGCGTCGAGCTGTTCCGCGAGCAGCTGCCGCGTATCTTCTCCATCACGCAGGAGATAAACCGCCGGCTGCTGGCGCATCTTGCCGTTGTGTATCCGAACGACCCCGGCAAGTGGGACTATATGGCGGTGATCGCAAACGGCGAGGTGCGTATGGCAAATCTCTGCCTTGCCTGCTGCCACATGGTAAACGGCGTTTCGCGCCTGCATACGCAGATATTGGAGACGGGCATTTTCCGCGACTATTATAACCTTGACCATGACCGCTTTACGAACGTGACGAACGGCATCGCCTACCGCCGGTGGCTGTGTCAGGCGAACCCCGCGCTCACGGGCTATCTGCGCGAGCTGATCGGGGACGGGTTCATGAAGGACGCGAACGAGCTGGAAAAGCTGCTCAAATACCGGGACGACAAGCAAGTGCTCGCCAAGCTCCGCGCCATCAAGCGCACGAACAAGCAGCGTCTTGCCGACTACATCGCGCACGCCAACGGCGTGGTCATCGATCCCGACAGCCTGTTTGACGTGCAGGTCAAGCGTCTGCACGAGTATAAGCGCCAGCTTCTGAACGTGCTGCACATCCTGCGGCTGTATCTGAAGATCAAGGATGACCCGAACGAGGATATTACGCCGCGCACGTTCGTGTTCGCCGCGAAAGCCTCGGCGGGCTATGTGCTGGCAAAGCAGATCATCAGCCTGATCGTTGCGGTGTCGAACCTTGTCAACGCCGACCCGCAGACGAACGGCAAGCTCAAGGTCGTATTCGTGGAGGATTACAAGGTCTCGCTGGCGGAGATCATCATCCCGGCGGCGGATCTGTCCGAGCAAATTTCTGTCGCGGGTAAGGAAGCCTCCGGCACGGGCAACATGAAGCTCATGATCAACGGCGCGGTGACCATCGGCACGCTCGACGGCGCGAACGTAGAGATCCATGAGCAGGTCGGGGACGAGAATATTTTCCTCTTCGGCATGACTGCCGACGAGGTAAACGCCCTCTGGCAGCGCGGCTATAACCCGCGCGAGTTCCTTACGCCGGAGCTGGAGCGCGTGCTGCAAATGCTGACCTCCGGCGCGCTGGGGCAGCGCTTTGACGACATCGCCGCGTCGCTGCTCACAAATCGCTTCGGCACGGCGGACGGCTACATGACCATCGCCGATTTTGCAAGCTACCGCGACACGCAGCGCCGCGCGGGGCTGGTGTACCGCGATCAGACGGCGTTCGGCAGAATGTCGCTGGTGAACATCGCCAAGGCGGGCATTTTCTCCGCCGATCGCGCCGTGCGCGAGTACGCCGACCGCATCTGGGGGCTTTCGGGTCTGGAGGGATAATGCGCATTTTATATGACAGCAAGCTCACGCAGTTCAAAACGCCCTTCGGCACGCTCGCGCCGGGGCAGACCTGCACGCTGCATATGATGCTTCCCGTCAGCATCTGCACCGTTTCGGTGCAGATGCTGCTGCTAAGTGAGGCAGGGCAGGAGCTGCGGAGCGTTCCGTTTGCGCGCGGCGCGCAGGACGCACTGTATGAGACCTGGGGCGGGGAATTTTCCATCGACCAGCCGGGGCTGTATTTTTACTATTTCCGTGTCACGACAAAAAACGAATCGTTCCGCCTGTATAAGCAGGGGAACGACACGAACATGGAGGCGGGCGAGGTCTGGCAGGTGAGCTGCGTGGACACGCAGTTCCCTGTGCCGCAGGCGCTGCGCGGCGCGGTGATGTATCAGATCTTCCCCGATCGCTTTAATGCCGCCGGGACGTGTGACTGCACGGATAAATTGCAGCCCTACTGGGTGCATGAAAACCGCGACGATACGCCCGTCTGGCAGCCGGACGCGAACGGCGAGGTGCTGAACAACGACTTTTACGGCGGGAATCTGAATGGTATCCGCGAAAAACTGCCGTATTTGCACGATCTGGGCGTGGAAATTCTGTACCTCAATCCCATTTTTATGGCGTGGTCGAACCACCGCTATGACACCTACGATTATAAGCGCATCGACCCGATGCTCGGCACGGAAGA
>CALACZ010000196.1 GCA_937890735.1 uncultured Bacillota bacterium | reverse complement strand
TCGCCACGCGCTGCTTCTGCCCGCCGGAGAGCGTCACGCCGCGCTCACCCACCATTGTGTCGTAGCCGCTGGCAAACCCTTCAATATCGTCCGCGATGCAGGCGGTCTTTGCGGCTTCGCGGATGGTCTGCTCGTCCGCGCCGCAGATGCCGATGTTCTCCGCGATCGTCCGCGAGAATAAAAACGGCTCTTGCAGCACGACGCCCACATTCTCGCGCACCCACGCAGCGGGCATATCGGCAATATCCGCGCCGCCGACCGTCACGCGACCCTCGCTCGGCGCGTAAAGGCGGCAGAGCATGAGCAGCAGGCTGCTCTTGCCCGAGCCCGTCCCACCGAGCACGCCGAAACGGCTGCCCGCCGGGATGGTGAACGACACGTCGTGCAGCACGTCCGCGCCGGTGTCGTAACGGAATGAAACATGGTCAAAGACAATATCGCCGTCCATGGGCAGCTTTTCCGCGCCGGGCGCGTCCTGCTCCACGGGCGCGTCCAGAATTTCGCCGATCCGCGCGATGGAAACGCCCGCCTTGCTCATTTCGGAGATCTCGCGCCCCAAGCGGCGGACCGGCAGGATGATCATGGTGTTGTAGATGGCGAACGACACAAAGTCGCCCTCCGTCATCTCACCGCGCACACACAGCAGGCTGCCGAATATGACGACCAGCATCGTCTGGAGGCACGCCGTCGTATCGCCGACCGCCCAGAAGTCCGACAGCGTTTTGCACAGGCGCACCCAGAGCGTGGTGTACTCCTGATTCTGCTTTTCAAAGCGCTCGCGCTCAAAATTTTCGCGCCCGAACGCGCGCACCACGCGCACGCCGGTCAAATTCTCCTGCGCGATGGTGGACAGCACGCCTTCGCTCTCGTCGCACGCGTTAAAGCGCTCGCGCACCTTGTTATGGAACAGGATCGAATAGCTCACGATGATCGGGAACATCGCCCCCGGCACGAGCGCGAGCTTCCAGTTCATGAGCGCCATGCACACCAGCGACAGCACGATCATGGCGATCATGCGGAACACGGAGACGAACTGCTCCTGAAAAAACTGCTTGATGCGCTCCACGTCAGACGTGCAGCGCTGGATAATATCGCCGGTCGGATTTTTGGAGTGCCACGCCCACGGCAGGTGCTGGATGTGCCCATAGAGCAGGTCGCGGCTGGTTTTGACCAGCGTTTCGCCCGCTTTTGCCGTGTACAGGTGCATCAAAAAGCGGAAGATCGTCGAGAGCAGCCCGACCGCCGCCAAAGCCGCCGCAGGCAGCCACAGAGCGCTGCGGATATGCTCCGCTCCGCCGAACAGCGCTGCAATACGCGCTGCCGCTGCGCTTTTCACGGGCGCATTGCCGATGAACGAGTCCACGCTCACGCGGATGATCTGCGGGATGATGAGCTCACAGCCCGTAAAGATCAAGCCCGACACGATACAGACTGTAAAATAGCCCCAGCTTCCATGCAGAAGCCGGAGCATCGTGCGCCCGTTTCCTGTTTTTTGCTTCTTATTCAAGTTCTCCCCTCCCTCCCATGGGAATCAAAGGCGGCGCATTTGCGCCGCCTTCGAGTCCATGTTACTATACTTTTCCCAGAAATGCAAACTTTTTCACAATTCTTCAGAATTATGGCTTCCAGATCAGGAACAGCACGCCGAGCAGGATGCCGAGCCCCAGCAGGTATGCGCCTGCGATGAGGAGCACCGCCTTCATCGCGCCGAGCACTGCCCAGCGCTTTTCTTTGTGCGTCAGTTCCAGCCCCTCGCCGGACGTCTCCGGCTCTTTGCGCGGCTTGCGGCGCGGCAGGATCGTGGGCTGCGGCGCGATGCCGCTCATGTCGGCGATCGTCCGCCCGTCGTCCTCAAACGGTTCGCGCTTTCTCATTTGTCAAACAGGTGGCAGACCACATAGTGCCCGGTTTCGACCTCGCGCTGGCACGGCGCTTCCTCGCGGCAGCGATCCGTTGCATACGGGCAGCGCGTGTGGAACTTGCAGCCCTGCGGCGGATTCGCCGGAGACGGGATCGAGCCCTGGAGCACGATGCGCTCGCGCCTGATCGTCGGGTCGGGGATGGGAATGGCGGAGAACAGCGCCTTGGTGTACGGGTGCAGCGGGGGGGCAAAAATGTCCTCCGTCTGCCCATATTCCACAAGGTTTCCGAGGTACATGACGCCGACGTGATCCGAAATATGCTCCACGACGGACAGGTCGTGCGAGATAAACAGATACGTCAGGCTGTATTTTTCCTGCAAGTCCTTCAGGAGGTTGATGATCTGCGCCTGAATGGACACGTCCAGCGCGGAGACCGGCTCGTCAC
>CALACZ010000195.1 GCA_937890735.1 uncultured Bacillota bacterium | reverse complement strand
ACGTCGAGATGATGGGCTTCCTCGGCATGGGCAACAACCCCATGGTCGGCGCGACCGTGGCAGTGGCTGTCGCTGTGGAAGAGAGCATGAAGTAATTTCATTTCAAAACACAGCAGAGCGGCTCATTCAGCCGCTCTGTCTGTATCTTGGACAGGAGAGTGCAAAATGCTGGAATATGTGGATCGCCGCGGCACGGGCTGCGAAAAATGGGACGGGCAGAAAAAGACGTTCGGCGAGAGCGGACTGCTCGGAATGTGGGTCGCGGACATGGACTTCAAGACCGCGCCGTGCGTCCGGCAGGCGCTGGCACGGGTGGTGGACGCGGGCGTGTTTGGTTACAATTTCCCGCCCGAGGGCTACTATACCGCCTTTGCCGACTGGCAGTGGGAGCGCCACGGCTACGCCGTGGATCGCAAGTGGCTGCGCTTTACGCCGGGTGTGGTGACGGGTCTGAACCTGCTCGTGCAGACGCTCACCGAGGTGCAGGACGCGGTCCTCATCCTCTCGCCGGTGTATTATCCGTTTGCCAACGCCGTGCGCAATAACGACCGGCGGCTCATCGAGTGCGATCTGGTGAACGACGGCGGCGCGTATTCGGTCGATCTTGAAAAATTCGAGCGCGATATTGCGGAAAACGACGTCCGTGCGTTCATCCTCTGCTCGCCGCACAACCCGGTCGGGCGGGTTTGGAGCAGCGAGGAGCTGCGCCGGATGCTGGACATCTGCAAGGCGCACGACGTGAAGGTCATCGCCGACGAGATCCATAACGATTTCGTCTTTGAGCCGCATACGCACCACTGCGCTGCGACCGTGGGCAGCTATGACGACATCCTCGTCACGCTCATGTCGCCGAGCAAGACGTTTAACCTCGCCGGCTGCCAGAACGCGTTCGTCATCCTCCCGGACGAGGGGCTGCGGCGGCAGTTTGACGCGCTGCAAAAGACGCTCGCCATGACGAGCGGCAATGTATTCGGCTACGTCGCCGCCGAGGCGGCATATCGCGGCGGCGCGGCATGGTTTGACGAGCTGAAGCAGACCATCTGGGAGAATTTCGTTTTTGCACGCGATTATCTTACGGAGCAGCTTCCGCAGGCGGTGGTGACGGAGCTTCAGGGAACATACCTCATGTGGATCGACTTCGGCGCGTACCTCGCTCCGGCGGAGCTGGAGGACTTTTTCCAGCACCGCTGCCGCCTGGCGGTCGATTACGGACGCTGGTTCGGCAAGAGTGCGCAGACCATAATCCGTCTGAATCTCGCCACCAGCCGCGAGAACGTGCAGACGGCGGTAAGCGCCATCGCCCGCGAACTCAAAGCCATGGGCAGAGCATAAAGTAAGAACCAACGCCCCGGTGCAGACGCACCGGGGCGTTTTGCACGCACTCCAAAGGCTTCCCTTGGTGACCAAGGGAAGCTGTCACCGAAGGCGACTGAAGGGATCAGAAGTTGTACGTTCTGAGCTGCCGCCACGTTTGCACATAACCGCCAAACCAGCATAGGGGAGGGGCTCTGCCCCTCCCGCGCGGTACGACTTTGCAAAAAATGAATGTACCGATGCGAACCCGAATGCACCCGTAGGGGCGGACGACCCTGTCCGCCCGCAGGACGCACTTGCAAACAGGGACGCACCAATGCAAAACCGTAAAACGTTTGTAGGGGTCGATGCCCACATCGACCCGCACGGGGCACGACCGATTTTACGATACGCTGCGGAAAATTTGTCATTGCCCCAACGGGCGGACAGAGGCGTCCGCCCCTACAGGACGTTGTGCGGGGTTGCCGAAAATCCGTGCAATTTTGCAATTGCCTTCCGCCGGGTCGATGTGGGCATCGACCCCTACGGACATCGTGCGTGGTCGCCGCACATTGTGCAATTTTGCGTTTGCATTCTGCGCGGGAGGGGTAGAATCCCTCCCCTACGGCAATTGAGGTAATTTCTACGGATTCGCATTGTCGCGTTCCAATTTGCTATGCCCTACCGCGCAATCCTTTCGTCATGGCTTCACCGTGCCACCTCGCTTTACACAAGGAGGCTTTGGCGTGGTGCAATGCGGCGGTGTGTTGCAAAAACAAAAAAACGGGAGGGGCAGAACCCCTCCCGTACATTATGCTGAAATGACGCTTCAGTCCCGAAAATCGAACAATTCCTTTGGTGTGACGCCCAGCACCTCGCAGAGTTTGAACACGACGTCAAACGAAACGCCGACGTTGCCAAGCTCGATGGCGCTGATGTGGCTGCGGTCGATGCCGACCAGCTCTGCAAGCTGCAACTGCGTCATTTTGCGCCGCTTGCGATAGAACACCACGTTAAGACCGAACTTTTCATACAGACCTTTGTACTCCGCTTTCATAAAATTCAACCCCCGGACAATATTTTATGGGGAGTTTCAAATTCTATAAACCTTGTGAAAATAGCGCTGCGCTATTGACACAAGTCATTTTGCGAATTATAATCAGCAAAGAGATAAAATAGAAAAGGGGAGTTGCATATGAAAAAGATCCTAGCGTTCCTGCTCGCGGTGGTTCTGCTGCTTTCGCTGTGTGCCTGCGGGAAAGAAAAAGAGGCTGCCGGAGAGTCGGTCACGCCTGCCGCGCCGACCGTGTCAGAGCCGGCAACACAGCCTGAGGCGCCGACTCCAAATGATGAACCGGCACAGGAACTGGAAATTCAAGACGAAACGGCAGCGGCGCGGGAAGAGACGTCCGAAGAAGCACCCGAAGGAGAGTCCGAAGAGGCATCTGAGGAGACACCTGAGGAGGCATCTGAGGAGGCACCTGAGGAGACACCTGAGGAGACACCCGAGGAGCTGGTGGACGGTCTGCGCCCGGAGTTTAAGGAGGCAATGGACAGCTATGAGGCGTTTTATACGGAATATTGCAGCTTCCTAAAGAAATATCAGGAAGATCCGTCGGACCTTGGGCTGCTGTCAGATTATGCTTCCATGATGACAAAAGCCAGTGAGGTCGATGAAAATTTCCGCACCTGGGATCAGGAGACGATGAACGATGCGGAACTGAAGTACTATCTGGAAGTCAGCGGGCGCGTTTTGCAGATGATCGCGGATGTCACAGCAACAGATTGAACACATAAAACCCGGGGCGCACAGCTTGGCTGTGCGCCCTTTCTGCATCTGTCGTGTCACAAAACTGCGCGAATGCTCATATTCTGGGCATAGAAATCACTGCGGGGAGTGGGCGGTATGGAACAGGTGCGGACTTTGGGGGCGCTTGCGGTCGGCGAGGGGGGCGTGGTGCGAGGGCTGGGACTGGACGGCGCGATGCGTCGGCGGCTTTTGGAGCTGGGACTTGTGCCGGGGACGCGGGCGGAATGCGTGCTGCGTGCCCCCGCGGGCAGCCCCGCCGCGTATCTTGTGCGCGGCGCGGTGATCGCGCTGCGGCAGTGCGACGCGGCGTGCGTGGAGGTCGGCGTATGCCCGTGACGAAGCCGGACGCGCTGCCGCGCGTAAAAAAGCTCGACCCGAACGACCGCATTCTGGCGCTCATCGGCAACCCGAACGTCGGCAAAAGCACGCTCTTTAACGCCCTGACGGGGCTGCGCCAGCACACCGGCAACTGGGCGGGCAAGACCGTGGCGCTCGCGCAGGGGCGCTTTGTGTACGACGGCTGCGGCTATGTGGTCGCCGACCTGCCGGGGACATATTCACTGTGCAGCCGCTCTGAGGAAGAGCGCGTGGCGACGGAGTACCTGCGCGCCGGGCGCGCGGACTGCGTGGTCGTGATGTGCGACGCGACGTGCCTCGCACGCAGCCTGACGCTGGCGCTACAGGTGCTGTTAGTTTGCCGCGAGGTCGTTTTGTGCGTGAATTTAATGGATGAGGCGCAGAAGCGGAACTTACAGATCGACTGCGCCAAGCTCGAAGGACTGCTCGGCGTGCCGGTCGTGCCGATGGCGGCGGGGCGCGCGGAGGGATTGGAGACGCTGAAACAGCGCGTGCGCGGCGTGATCGAGGGCGAAGAGCCGCTGCCGCCCGGAGGAGCGCAGCCGGACGACGAAACGGACGAGTGCGCGATCTGCCGCCAGGTCACGCGCGCGGCGCAGCTTGCGGACGCGGTGACGCAGTCGCAGCCGAGCGCCGCCGATGCGCGGCAGCGGCGGGCGGACCGGGTGCTGACCGGCTGGGGCGGCTGGCTGGCGCTGGCGGCGATGCTGTTCGGCGTGCTGTGGCTGACGATCCGAGGCGCGAATGTGCCGTCGCAGCTTTTGCAGAGAGCGTTCGCCGCGCTGGGTGCGGCTTTGCGGCGGGGCGCGGCGGCGTGCGGACTGCCGGAATGGCTCACCGGCGCGCTGGTGGACGGCGTATTCGGGACGGTCGGGCAGGTCGTGGCGGTGATGCTGCCGCCGGTCGCCATTTTCTTTCCGCTCTTTACGCTGCTGGAGGACGTAGGCTACCTGCCGCGGCTGGCGTTTTTGACCGACCGCTGCTTTCAGTGCTGCGGCGCGTGCGGCAAGCAGGCGCTCACAACGTGCATGGGCTTCGGCTGCAACGCGGCGGGCGTGGCGGGCTGCCGCATCATCGACTCACCGCGCGAGCGGCTCATCGGCATCCTGACCAACAGCTTTGTGCCCTGCAACGGGCGCTTTCCGGCGCTCATCGCGCTGGCGTGTATGCTGGCGGGCGAAAACGTCGCGCTGGCGGCGGCGATCCTGACGGGCGCGGTGGCGCTCGGTGTGGGGATGAGTCTGCTCGCGTCGCTGCTTCTCAGCCGGACGGCGCTGCGCGGCGTGCCGAGTGCATTTGCCCTCGAACTGCCGCCGTTTCGGATGCCGAAGGTCGGGCAGGTGCTGCTGCGGTCACTGCTGGATCGGACGCTGCACGTTCTGCTGCGTGCGCTCGCTGTCGCCGCTCCGGCGGGGCTGGTGATCTGGTGCTTTGCGAACATCCGTCCCGGCGGCGTGCCGCTGCTCGGCGCGGCGGCGGCGCTGCTTGAGCCCGTGGGTGCGTTTCTCGGCATGAACGGCGCGCTGCTGTTGGCATTTTTTCTGGCGCTGCCCGCCAACGAGCTGGTGCTGCCGCTGGCGGCGATGATCCTGACGGGCGGCGGTGCGCTCACGGGCGACGCGCCGGTCACGGCGGCGCTTGCCGCCTGCGGCTGGACGGCGCGGCAGACGCTCTGCACGATGGTATTTTTCGTGCTCCACTGCCCGTGCAGCACGACGCTGCTCACCGTCCGGCGCGAGACGGGCAGCATAAAATGGATGCTGCTGGCAGCGCTGCTGCCGCTGGCGGCGGGCGTGATCCTGTGCGGCAGTTTGAACGCGGTGCTGTGAATGCGTGAAGATGCTTTGCATTTTTCCTCCATATATGGTATGATAAATCAAGACGCAGGCGCATGGATCGACCACAAACGGCGGATACTGACATCAGCAGCCGAATTGCAGAGGAGCACGCAAATGAAAAAGCATCTCAAACACAGACAGAGACTTCCCAACCTGAAGGAGACTATCCGTCGCCGTCCTGCGGTGTTTACGGTGTATCTGGTGCTGCGTCTGATCGTGGTGGCGACGCTCGTTTCGTCGATCATTCGCGGCGAGTATGAAAGCGCGTTCATCTGTCTGCTGGTGCTGGCGCTGTATATGCTGCCGTTTTTTATCCAGCAGAACTTCGGCATCGAGCTGCCGTCCACGCTGGAGATCATCATTCTGCTGTTCATTTTTGCGGCAGAAATTCTCGGTGAACTCAACTGCTATTTCATCACCTTCCCGTACTGGGACACGATGCTCCACACGACCACGGGCTTCCTCTGCGCGGCGACGGGCTTCGCGCTCATCGACATCCTCAACCGCAACAGCCGCATCAAATTTACGCTCTCGCCGGTGTATGTGGCGCTGGTGGCGTTCTGCTTTTCGATGACGGTGGGCGTGCTGTGGGAATTTTTTGAGTTCGGTGCGGATCGCCTGCTGCACTGGGATATGCAGAAGGATACCGTGGTGCACAGCATCACGTCCGTGATGCTCGACCCCACGAACAAAAATATCCCCGTGACGGTCAGCGGCATCGACTCCGTGATCGTGAACGGGCAGGAGCTGGGACTGGGCGGCTACCTCGACATCGGGCTTTACGACACGATGGAGGATCTGTTCGTCAACTTCATCGGTGCGGTGGTGTTCAGCGTGATCGGCTATTTCTACATCAAGCGCCGCGGCAAGGGCAGGATCGCCCGCGCCTTTATCCCTACCATCACCGACGCGCCCGAGGAAGCGGACGCGCCGCCTGCGGATGAAACAGAGTGACCAAAAGTATGAGAAAGCCGCATGCTGGACTTATCCGGCGGGCGGCGATTCTTTTTGCGGAGAACGACCTGAAGCTGGAAATCGCGCGTGTAAATCGCAAAAAACTGGTGGTTACTTGTGGAAATGTACGAATCAGATGCATATTTTTCGTAAATTTTTCTGTTTTTGCCATTACGCACTAGAATAGCCCAAAGTATAATATAACTATAAAAATACGCATATTTACGCGTCCAATGCTGTTTTGCGGCGGATGCGCTTTTCGTGCGCTGGCGCAAAATGCACCCAGGATGGAGGAATAAGTCGTATGCCGGAGTTGCCAGAGATCCTGTCCGTACTGGGGGAGCATTTTTATCTGGTCATCATTGGCTGCCTGGAGCTGATCTTTCTGGTCGTGCTGCTGGGCGCGATCCCGGGACGGAAAAAGGGCAGGCAGCCGCGTGCTTCGCTGCCGCGTGCGCAGAAGGACCGCAACGCACCGGGCGCGAAGCGTATCCTCATGGAGGAGCTGGCGCGCCGGAGCGACAACGTCTGCCTCATGCTGCGGCGCAGCGACCTGCGCCCCATTCTGGCGGCAGGCGACCCGGAGCGGCTGCTCGGCGTGACGCTGGGGCAGCTTCAGGACGATCTGGTGAATCTGCTGCCGCAGCTTCAAATGCCGGATGCGGGGCGGAGCTTCTGGAAGCGCTACCGCAGCTGGGACGGTCAGAACGCGCTCAAGGCCGAGCTGGAGCTGAAAAACGGGCAGTGGCTGCTGGTGACGGTGCAGCGCAGTCAGGACGAGACGATGGATCTGTTCTTTTTTGCACGCTGGACGGAGGAATATCAAAAGCGGCAGGAATATGAGCGCAGGCTCGCGCAGGCGGAGGCGGCGAGCCAGTTCAAAACGAGCTTTCTGTTCCGTATGTCGCACGAGATCCGCACGCCGATGAACGGCATCGGCGGTATGCTGACGCTGGCGGAAGGCAAGCTGCCGCCGGAGCATCCCGCCATGCAGTATCTGAAGCGCGCGGATGAGCTGTCGGAGCATCTGCTGACGCTGATCAACGATATTCTGGATATGGCGCGTCTGGAGATCCCGCAGTATGTGCAGGCGGTCGATCTGGAGGAGGATGAGCATCTGACGGTCGATCAGCTCGTTGTGCCGGAGAGTGTTCTGCATATTAACACCGCGGGCTTCGCGCTGCGCGTGGAGCAGAGCTACAGCGTGGCGGAGGACAACCTCAATTACCGCGCACAGAACGGCATTTTGTATGACCGCGCGATGACGGCGATGCTGGGCATCCCGGCGCGCACGGTGCAGCTCCGCGTGCCGGAGAGCATCCAGAAGGTCACGCTGCCGCAGGGCGTGCAGACGATCGGCGCGCAGGCATTTTCCGGCTGCACGGCGCTGCGCTTTATCGCGTCGAATGCGAAAAGCGGCACGCTGGAAAACGGCTATGATCCGGCGCTCGGCGCGACGTACAACACCTATGTGAGCTTCCTGTATGCGCCGATGGACAATACGGGCTATAGCGGCAATTGGACGTCGTTTGACGCCGCGTCCGGTGCGGACCACTATGAGGTCGTCAAAACGGGCGCGCTGGGACGCGTGCTATTCAGCACGGATGCAGACGGCTCGCCGTGGCTGGCGCGGCGGTCGGGCGCGGCGGTCGATGATACCCTGTTCCTGCCGAAAACGACGCTGGAGCTGTTTGACTGCGCGTTTGAAGCGGTGAGCGCGCCGTCCGGCGAGATCTCGCTGGTCTGGGACGGCGTGTATGACACTGTGTACATCGACAACGCCGTGTTCAGCGGCGCACAGCTCGCAGGCAGCCTGACGCTGCCTGACGCCGTCTATACCGGGCGATACGACGGGATGCTGGACTGGCTGCG
>CALACZ010000194.1 GCA_937890735.1 uncultured Bacillota bacterium | reverse complement strand
ACCGCTATGACACCTACGATTATAAGCGCATCGACCCGATGCTCGGCACGGAAGAAGATTTTTCCGCGCTGTGTCAGGCGGCGCACGGGTTGGGGATGAGGATCGTGCTCGACGGCGTATTTTCGCACGTCGGCAGCCGCAGCCCGTATTTTCAGAGCGCCATCCACGACGAGCACTCGCCATACCGCAGCTGGTTCTCGTTCCAGCACTACCCCGACGTGTACACGAGCTGGTGGGGTATCACGACGCTGCCGTGCGTAAACAAGCTCGAACCGTCGTATCTGGACTACATCATCCAGGGCGCGGACAGCGTGGTGGCGCACTGGCTGGCGCTGGGCGCGGACGGCTTCCGGCTGGACGTGGTCGATGAGCTGCCGGACGAGTTTGTGCTGTGCCTGCGAAAGCGCATCCGGGAGATAAACCCCGAGGCGATCCTGCTCGGTGAGGTCTGGGAGGACGCGTCGAATAAAGAGGCATACGGCGTGCGGCGGCGGTATTTTGTAAGCCGCGAGCTAGACGGCGTGATGAACTACCCCTGGCGCAAGGCGATCCTGCGCTTTGTGCGCGGGGACGATGACGGGCGTGAGATCGGCGAGCGGGTGATGACGCTGGCGGAAAATTACCCCGCCGACGTGCTGAGCGGCTGCATGACGCTGCTGTCAACGCACGACACGCCGCGCGCCATCACCGACCTGATCGATCCGACGGATGCGGATCGCGCGGTGCTGGCGCAGCGGTACATGGACGAGGAGACGTATCGCCGCGCGAGCGGGCTTTTGCGTATGGCGGCGTTTTTGCAGTTCACGCTCCCCGGCGCGCCGTGCATCTACTACGGCGACGAGGCGGGCATGACCGGCTACCGCGACCCGTTCAACCGCCGTTTTTACCCCTGGGGGCGCGAGGACACGGCGCTGCGCGAGTTTTACCGCGCACTTGCCGCGCTGCGGAAGTACCCGGCGCTGCGCACGGGCACGGTGACGGTGCTGGACTGCGGCGGCGGACGCTTCTCGTTCCGCCGGACGCTGGCGGGGGAGCGGACGCTGTTCGCCTGCTGCAACCGCGCAGGCGACTGGACGCTGCAAAACGCGCGCGGGCGGCTGCTGCTGGGCGGCGGCGTGGCGGAGTACACCCCGGAGCGCCTGACACTCTCGCAGGGCGGCTTTGCCATCATCGAAGAATAAAAAACACCGGCAGTTCATAGAACTGCCGGTGTTTTGTGTGTCAAATTACTTCATCTCTTCCGCAATTTCAATGGTCTCTCCGTCAGGACCGGGGAAGAGAATATAGCGCGCGCCGTGCGTGCCCCAGCCGTGATCGACGATGATCTCGTCGGTGTTGAAGCGCACGCCCTTCGCCTTGAGGTCGTTCCAGACGGCTTCGATGTTCGTCACGCGCAGCGCCAGATGGTCATAACGCCCGGTGGAAAATTCGTGCTTTTCAATGTACTGCATCATTTCCAGGCAGCAGTCGCCCAGATCCAGCAGCGCCGCCTTTACGCCCGGCACTTCCCAGCGGCAGCGCAGCGAAAAGCCGAGCACGTCCGTGTAAAACCGGATGGAGCGATCCATATCGTCCACAAAAAAGCCCAGATGTGCCAATCCTTCGATCTTACCCATGATCCTGTCCTCCGTAATGCCGCCGCAGCGGCTTGATACTACTATCTTATTCGCAACAGCCCCGCCTGTCAAGCGTTTCGCGCTTGCATCTTCCGGCGGATGTGCTATACTGTGAGCGATCAAAGGGAGGCGGTCATATGACTGGAACAGAATTTCGGAACTGGTGTGAGCGTCGCGTGCGGCTGCTGGACGGCGCGACGGGCAGTAATCTCCGCACGGCGGGGATGCCCGCAGGCGTGTGCGCCGAGACGTGGATCTTGGAGCATCCGCAGCCGCTTCAGACGCTCCAGCGGGCGTATGCGGCGGCGGGCAGCGAGATCGTGCTCGCGCCCACCTTCGGCGCGAACCGGGCGTTGCTGGGCGCGCACGGGCTGGAGGATGCAGTTGCGGACTATAACCGCCGCCTCGTCGCCGTCACGCGCGAGGCGGTAGGAGACCGCGTGCTCATCGCGGCGGATATGACCACGACCGGGCAGCCCGTTCTGCCGGAGGACGACGCGGCGTATGCGCGCCTGCTGGACATTTACACCGAGCAGGCGCAGGCGATCCTGGACGCGGGCGTCGATCTGTTTTTTGTGGAGACGATGATGGGGCTGACGGAGTGCATGGCGGCGGTGGAGGCAATCCGCGCGCTGACCGACACCGCCATCGTGTGCACGATGAGCGTGCAGTCGGACGGGCGGTGCTATTTTGACGGCTCGGTGTACGACGCAGCGCAGACGCTGCCGGCGCTGGGCGCGGACGCGGTGGGCGTGAACTGCTCGTCAGGACCTGACCAGCTGGAGAGCGTGGTGCGGATGGTCTGCGCCGAGACGTCCGTCCCGGTCGTCGCAAAGCCGAACGCGGGCTTGCCCGAGATCCGGGACGACGGCACGGCGGTGTACGATATGACGCCGGAGGCGTTCGCCGCGCGTATGACGGCGCTCGTGAGCTGCGGCGCGCGCTTAGTCGGCGGCTGCTGCGGCACAACGCCGGAGCATATCAAAGCGCTGCATGACGCGATTCGATAAACAAAAATGCAAAAAAAGAGCCTCCCCTTGGTGACCAAGGGGAGTCTTTTACTGCGCTATTTTTAGATTTAACCTTTGACGTAAGCCAGAATATCCTTCAAAGACTTCTCGTTATCATAGGTCGGCCAGTATTCAAAGCCGAAATAGCGGTCATAGCCGCCGTCCTCTGCCGCCTTGATGACGCGCGGATAATTCGTCTCGCCCAGGTGCAGCTCGTGCCGCCCGGGAACGCCCGCGGAATGGAAATGCCCGATGAAGCCGATGTTTGTGGAGATGTTGTTGACGAGGTTGCCCTCCATGAGCTGCATATGATAGCAGTCGAACAGGAGCT
>CALACZ010000193.1 GCA_937890735.1 uncultured Bacillota bacterium | reverse complement strand
CTGTATGCCTGTGGAGGTCATGGCGCGGCGCGGCTTTGACACGCTGCGCTACGGTCCGCTCAAGCCCGTGGGGCTGAAAGACCCGAAAACGGGCAAAGAACCGTATGCCGTCGTGCAGCTCCGCAAGGACAACGCGGCGGGGTCTGTGTATAACCTCGTCGGTTTCCAGACACATCTGAAATTCCCGGAGCAAAAGCGCGTGTTTTCCATGATCCCCGCGCTGCACGACGCGGAGTTTGTGCGCTACGGCGTGATGCACCGCAATACGTTCCTGCGCAGCCCAAGGCTGCTGGACCGATACTATGCCGACCGGCGCGAGCCGCTGGTGGCGTTCGCCGGGCAGATGACGGGTGTGGAGGGCTATGTGGAATCGACCGCGTCAGGGTATCTGGCGGCGGTGAGCATGGCGGCGCGGCTGCGCGGCGAGACACCGCCCGATTTTCCGCGCGAGACGGCGATCGGCGCGCTGGCGGCGTATATCAGCGACGAGAGCGTGACGGATTTTCAGCCGATGAACGTCAATTTCGGCATTATGACGCCGCTTGGCTATCGCGTCAAGGGCAAGGCAAATAAAAATCTGGCGATCGCCCGGCGTGCGCTGGACGTGATCGCGCAGATGGAGCGATAAACGAAAGGAAGGACCTTTATGCGGATCGTAGTCGATGCAATGGGCGGCGACCTTGCGCCGGATGCCGCTGCGCTCGGCGCACTGGACGCGGCGGAAAAGCTCGGCGTGCAGGTCGTGCTGGTCGGGCGGGGTGAGCAAATTCTTGCCTGCCTCAAGCGGCACGGGATCGAAACGCTCCCGCAGGGCGTGGAGATCGCGCACGCGGAGGACGTTGTGGATATGCACGACGACCCGGCGTCGGTCGTCAAGACCCGAAAGGAGTCGTCCATGGTCGTGGGTCTGCGGATGCTGGCGGACGGTCAGGGCGACGCGTTCGTGAGCGCCGGGTCAACAGGGGCGCTTCTCTCGGCGGCGACCTTGATCGTCAAGCGCGTGCGCGGCATTCGCCGCGCGGCGATGGGGCCGCTCATCCCCACCAAGACCGGCGGGCGCACGGTGCTCATCGACTGCGGCGCGAATGCCGAGTGTACGCCCGAATTTCTGCTGCAATTCGCGTTTATGGGCTCGTATTACGCGCAGAAAACGCTCGCCGTCGAGCGCCCGCGCGTGGCGCTTCTGAACATCGGCGCGGAGGACACCAAGGGCGGCGCGCTGCAAAAGCAGACCTATGCGCTGCTGCAAAAGGCGAACGACGCCGGGTACATAAATTTTGCGGGCAATATCGAAGCACGCGATGTGCCGCTGGGCGGCGCGGACGTGGTCGTGGCGGACGGCTTTTCCGGCAACGTGCTGCTCAAGGGCATTGAGGGCACGGCGCTGTTTATGGCGTCGCTGGTCAAAAAGATATTTATGCGCAATTTCTTTACCAAGCTCGCGGGACTCGTGTGCAAACAGGGCATCGCGAAGCTCAAGGGGATGCTCGACTACCGCGAGACGGGCGGCACGCTGCTGCTGGGCATCACAAAGCCTGTTGTGAAGGCGCACGGCTCGTCTGACCGGCTGGCGATGTTCCATTCCATCCGGCAGGCTGCGGAGGCGGTCGAGGCAGGCGTTGCGCAGGATCTTGCGCAGAATATCGACAAAATGACCGTACCAAAGGAGCTGGACCATGTATCAGGAACTTGAAGCCGGACTTGGCTATACCTTTCAGAACCGGGAGCTGCTCAAAAACGCGCTGACGCACAGCTCCTATGCAAACGAAAACCGCGCGCAGGGCATCGCGGATAACGAGCGTCTGGAATTTCTGGGCGACTCCATCCTCGGCTTTGTGGTGGCGGAATATCTCTACCGCAATTTCCCGGGAAAGCCCGAAGGGGAGCTGACGCGGATGCGTGCCGATCTTGTGTGCGAGACGAATCTGGCGCGGCAGGCAAAGACCATCCGGCTGGGTGAGTTCCTGCTGCTGGGGCACGGCGAGGAGCAGAGCGGCGGACGCGAGCGCGCGAGCATCGTGTCGGACGCGGTGGAGTCCGTGATCGCCGCGGCGTATATGGACGGCGGCTTTTCCGCCGCGCGCGGCATCATCGACCGCCTCATCCTCGGCGAAAAGCCGAGCGGCAAGCTGCTCATCACCGACTTTAAGACCGAGCTTCAGGAGCTGGTGCAGCGTAAGAAGGATCAGATCATCCACTACGCCCTCACCGGCGAGACGGGACCCGACCACGACAAGCAGTTCACCGTAGAGGTCTGCGTCAACGGCAAATGCGTCGGCAAGGGCATCGGCAGCAGCAAAAAGCGCGCCGAGCAGGACGCCGCGCATAAGGCAATCGCCGCCCTGTTCCCGGAGGCATTGTAACTTCAAGAGCGCCCGCCTGCATGGCGGACGCTCTTTTCTGCGCTTTTTGGGCGCGGCGGGTTGATATTTTTGCGGAAAACTGCTACAATATACGGAACTATTGACAATGGAGAGGTATCCGCGTGTATCTGAAATCACTCGAGATCCAGGGATTCAAATCGTTCCCTGACAAAACCGTTCTGCAATTCGGCAGCGACATCACCGCGATCGTTGGTCCGAACGGCAGCGGCAAATCGAATATCTCCGACGCGATCAGCTGGGTGCTGGGCGAGCAGAGCTCGCGCGCGCTGCGCGGGGTCAAGATGGAGGACGTGATCTTCGGCGGCACGCAGAAGCGCCCGCCGGTCGGCTTTGCCGAGGCGACGCTGGTGCTCGACAATCAGGACGGCGCGCTGCGTATCGAAACGCCCGAGGTCAGCATCACCCGGCGCTACTACCGTTCCGGTGAGAGTGAGTACTACATTAACCGCGAGTCTGCGCGCCTGCGCGACATTCACGAGCTGCTGATGGACACGGGTCTGGGTCGCGAGGGCTATTCCAACATCGGGCAGGGCAAGATCGACGAGATCCTGTCTCTCAAAAGCACCGACCGGCGCGAGGTCTTTGAGGAGGCGGCGGGCATTTCCAAGTGCCGCTACCGCAAGGCGGAGACCGAGCGGCGGCTTGCCTCCACAGAGGACAATCTGCTGCGCATCGGCGATAAAATTTCGGAGCTGGAATTGCAGGTCGAGCCACTGCGCGAGCAGGCGGAAAAGGCGAAAAAATATCTCGTTCTGCGCGACGAACTCAAGGGCTTTGAGATCACCGTCTGGCTGGACAGCCTGGAAAAGCTGTCGGCGTCGGCAAAAAAGGCAGAGCAGGACTACGCCGCGGCGGCGTTCGTGCTGGAACAGGCGCACAGCGAGCTGAGCGCGCTCTACAGCGCCTCGGAGCAGCTTTCGCTGGAGCTCAACCGGCAGGCGCTGCTGCTGGAGGAAAAGCACGAGGCGATCAACGCCTCCGAACAGGAAAAGCAGAAGGCGGAGGCGGAGCTGTCCGTTTTGCAGGCGGGCATCGACAACCGCCGTGAAAATATCACGCGCATCCGCGCCGAGCTCTCCGAGCAGGAGGGGCGCAGCGGCGGCATTACGGAAAACATCGCGCAGCAGGAGAGCCGCCTGACGCAGCTCCGGCAGGAGCTTGCCGACCTGGACGCGGCGATCGCGAACGCGCTGAACGAAAGCAAGAAACTCGCCGATTCCACCGGCGCGGCGGCAGACAAGCTGATTGAGCGCCGGGCGCGGCAGTCACTGCTGCAAAGCGAGGTGGCGCAGCATGACGCGCAGCTCGCGGCGGCGAGCGCCTCGATGGACGAGGTGACAGAGCGCCGCAAGGCGCTGGAGGACGATCACGCGGCGGCGGTCGGGCGGCAGCATGAGGTCGCACGGCAGCTTGCGGCGTGCCGTAAGGCGCTCTCGGAAGCACAGGAGAGTGTGACCTCCTGCCGCAACACAATCTCGGGCTATGAGCTGCGCCTCAAAACACAGCTGGATCGCCGCGACGGGCTTCAGAAGCAGGTCTCCGCCGTACAGGTGGAGCTGGACACCGCGCGCTCGCGGGAAAAAATGCTGCGCGAGATGGAGCGCGATTACGAGGGCTTTTCCAAGGCGGTCAAGACCGTGATGCAGGAAGCCTCACGCGGGGTGCTGCGCGGCGTACACGGTCCTGTTTCATCGCTTCTGCGCACGGATGACGAATACACCACCGCCATTGAGACCGCGCTTGGCGCGGCGATGCAGAATATCGTGGTGGACAGCGACGACGACGGCAAGGCGGGCATTCGGCTGTTAAAACGCCTGGACGCAGGGCGCGCGACATTCCTGCCGCTGCGCGCCATCAGCGCCAAGCGCATCGGCGCGGGCGAATTTTCCGCGCAGCGCGGGTATGTGGGCGTAGCGTCGGAACTGGTGCGGACGGATGCAAAATACCGCGAGCTTGCCGAGCATCTGCTGGGCAGGACGATCATCGCAAAAACGCTGGACGACGCAGTCGCCATGGCGCGCGCTACGGGCAGCCGCACGAAGATCGTCACGCTGGACGGGCAGGTTTTGAACCCCGGCGGCAGCATGACGGGCGGCTCGGCGTCCAGGAGCGCAGGCGTTTTGTCCCGCGCCAACCAGATCACGGCGCTGCAAAAGAGCATCGAGCAGCTCACGGAAAAGCAGGCACAGCTTGGCGCGCAGCTCGAGCAGGCGTCCAGCGCGGCGGCAAAGACGGAATTTGAACTCAAAACGGTGCAGGGTCAGCTCCGCGAGGCGGAGGATGAGGCGCTGCGCCGCACGGAAGAAGAAAAGCAGGTGCGCGCGCTGGCGGACGCGCTGCGCGAAAATCTGGAGGGCTACGAGGCAGAGCTTGCGCGCCTTGCCGGGCGCAGCAGCGCCGAGACGGCAAAGACCGAAACGCTCCAAAAGCTCCGCGCTGACGCGCAGCGGCAGGCGGACGCGCTCGCGTCCGAGATCGCCGTTTTGGAGCAGGGGCAGACCGAGCTTTCCGAACAGGGCAGCGCGCTCGCGGAGCGCATTGCGTCGCTGCGGATGGACGCTGCGTCCCGGCAGGCAGAGCAGCAGAGCGCGCAGGAGCAGATCACGCAGCTTGCCGCTCTGCGCGACGCGATGCAGGGCGACCGCGCACAGAAGGAAGCGCTGCTTTCGGAGTATGAACAGCAGATTGCCGACATCACCGCGCAGCGCGAGGCGCAGCTGCGCGAGATCGAACGCCTTGACAGGCAGACACAGCAGCGCCGCGAGGCGCTGAAAGCCGCGGCGAATGCGCGCGCCGCCATCGAGGCAAAGCGCAACAGGACTGAAAAGGACGCGCAGGAGAAGAATCAGACCATCTTGCAGATGGAGCGCGAATCGGCACGTCTGGAACAGAAAAAAGCGACGAGCGAATTAGAGGAAAAGCAGCTCATCGACCGTCTGTGGGACACCTACGAGCTGACGCCCACCACGGCGGCGGAGCACCGCATCGAGATCGAAAGCACGACAAGCGCCAACAAGCGTATCGGCGAGCTGCGGCGGAAAATTTCCGCCCTTGGCACGCCGAACCTCGGCGCGATCGACGAATACGCGCGCGTGAACGAGCGCTATGAATACCTCACCGGGCAGCGCGATGATGTGCTGCACGCGCGGTCGGAGCTGGAGACCATCATCCGCGACATCACCGACGAAATGACGGAAATTTTTGTGCGCGAATTTGGTCGTATCAACGAGTATTTCGGCAAAACGTTCACCGAAATGTTCGGCGGCGGCAAGGGTGAGCTGGTGCTGGAGGATGCGTCGCAGCCGCTGGAGTGCGGCATCGAAATTCGCGTCCAGCCGCCCGGAAAGCAGCTCAAAACGATCACGCTGCTCTCCGGCGGCGAGAAGGCGTTCGTCGCCATCGCGCTGTATTTTGCGATCCTCAAGGTGCGCCCCACGCCGTTTTGTATGCTCGACGAGATCGACGCGGCGCTGGATGACCGCAACGTGGAGCGCTTTGCGCTCTACCTGCGAAACCTCTGCGAAAAGACGCAGTTCATCGTCATCACGCACCGGCGCGGCACGATGGAAGCCGCCGATATGCTCTACGGTGTGACCATGCAGGAGCAGGGCATTTCCAAGATTCTGCACATCCGGCTGGACGAGATCGAGCAGCAGCTCGGCATTACAAACTGACAGGCAGGAGAAAAAACTATGGGCTTTTTTGAAAAGATCAAACAGGGACTCAGCCGCACGGCAAGCTCCATCGGCAGCGTTTTTACCGCCTCGGAGCTGGACGACGACTTTTATGATGAGCTGGAAGAGCGCCTGATTTTGGCAGACGTCGGCATGGACGCGACGCAGCAGGCGACGGAGCGGCTGCGCGCGGCTGCAAAGGAGCGGCGGCTGAAAACGGCGGAGGAGGCGCGCGGCGCGCTGCGCGAGATCCTCACGCAGATGCTCACGGTGGGCAGCAGTGAACTCAATATCGCAACGAAGCCGTCGGTCGTGCTCGTCATCGGCGTGAACGGCGTGGGCAAGACGACCAGCATCGGCAAAATCGCAAATCATCTGCGTACGCAGGGCAAAAAGGTGCTGCTGTGCGCGGGCGATACGTTCCGCGCAGCGGCGGCGGATCAACTCACGGTGTGGGCGGAGCGCGCGCACGCGGACATCATCAAGCAGGACGAGGGCGCAGACCCGGCGTCGGTCGTATTTGACGCGGTGGCGGCAGCCAAGGCGCGCGGCGCGGACGTCATTTTGTGCGACACGGCGGGGCGGCTTCATAATAAGCAGAACCTTATGAATGAGCTGGGCAAAATTTCGCGCATTCTCGACCGCGAGCTGCCGCAGGCGTCCAAAGAGGTGCTGCTGGTGCTCGACGCGACCACGGGTCAGAACGGGCTCATTCAGGCGCGCGAGTTCCAGCAGATCGCCGGTGTGACCGGCATCGTGCTGACGAAGCTCGACGGCACGGCGAAGGGCGGCATCGTCATCGCCGTGGCGAACAGCCTGCAAATCCCTGTGAAGTACGTCGGCGTGGGCGAGCAGATGGACGATCTGATGCCCTTTGACCCGGCGGCATTTGTGGAGGCGCTCGTATGAAGGTCGTGCTGGCAAGTCAGAATCCGCACAAGCTGGCGGAGATGCAGAAAATTCTCGGCACGCTCGGCATGGAGGTGCTGCTGGAGCGCGACGTGGGCGTGAACGTGGAGGTCGAGGAGACCGGCACGACGTTTGCGGAAAATTCGCTCCTGAAGGCGCAGGCGGTCTTTGACGCGACGCACCTTGCGACCGTGGCGGACGATTCCGGGCTGATGGTGGATGCGCTGGGCGGCGCGCCGGGGGTATACTCCGCGCGCTACGGCGGGCTGCACACCGACGCAGAACGTATCGCGCTGCTGCTGGAAAATATGAAGGACGTGCCGGAGGAAAAGCGCACGGCGCAGTTCGTGTGCGCGGTGACGTGCCTGCTGCCCGACGGGCGGAAGATCGCCGTTCAGGGCGTGTGCCCGGGCGTTATTCTGCGCGCGCCGCGCGGCGAGGGCGGCTTTGGTTACGACCCGGTATTTTACCTGCCGGAGCTCGGCAAAACGTTTGCGGAGCTGGCAGGCGGGGAAAAGAACCGTATTTCGCACCGCGGCCGGGCGCTGCGGGAATTTTGCAGAGTATATCGTGAGGTGGATCGCCATGACGAGTAAAGAACGCGCTGAGCTGCGCGCACAGGCAAATACGCTCGACACCACGCTCATCGTGGGCAAGGGCGGCGTATCGGAAACGCTGCTGGACGAAGCTGCGCGGCAGCTCGACGCGCGCGAGCTGGTGAAGGGGCGCGTGCTGGAAGCGTCGCTGCTGTCGGCGCGCGAGGCGTGCGACGCGCTTTGCGAGGCGCTCGGCGCGGAGGGCATTCAGGTCGTCGGATCAAAATTCGTGATCTGGCGGTATTCCGAAAAGCTGGCACAGCAGAAAAAAGCCGCCGAGAGCGCCAAAAAGGCGGCGGTCAAAAAGGTGAACCCCGTCAAGACCGGCATCCGCACGCGCCGCAAGGCTGCAAAGGCGGAAAAGGAGCGGCGGCAGAAATATTTCCACGACGCAGCCGTGCAGGCGGCGATCGAACGCAGAAAAGGTCAGAACTCTTAACTGTCAGCGGGAGGGCGGCATATGGCGCGGATCGGCATTTTCGGCGGCAGCTTCAATCCGCCGCACAACGGGCATATCGAGGCGGCGCGGCAGTGTGTGGAGAAGCTGGCGCTCGACCGGCTCATCTTTGTGCCGGACGCAGCGCCGCCGCATAAGGCGCTTGCCGCCGGGTCGCCCACAGCGCAGCAGCGCTGTGAGATGGTGCGCCTCGCGGCGCAGGACGTTCCGCGCGCGGAGGTCAGCGATCTGGAGCTGCGGCGCAGCGGAAAAAGCTATACGGTGGATACTTTGCACCAGTTTCAGGCACAATATCCCACGGACGAGCTGCTGCTGCTGATGGGGACGGATATGTTCCTGTCCTTTGAGAACTGGCGCGAGCCGGACGAGATCGCGCGCATGGCGCAGATCGTGTGTATGCACCGCCGCGAGGCGGGCGGCACGCTGCGCGTTCAGCTCACGGAGCAGACGCAGCGGCTGGAAGCGCTGGGCGCGCGGGTCGTGATGGCGGAAAACGACGCGCTGGAGCTGTCGTCCACCACGGTGCGGCGGATGCTGGCGTTTGACTGCGCGGAACGGTATCTGCCCGCGGACGTGCTGGCGTATATCAGGACGAACGGACTGTATGGAACGGCTGAGAACCGCCGCGGGCTGTCGTTTGACGCGCTGCGCGCGCAGAGCCTTGCTTTACACGATGAAAAGCGTGTGCCGCACGCCATCGGCACGAGCGGGCTTGCCGCCGAGCTGGCGCTGCGCTATGGCGCAGACCCGGCGCTGTGCGCGCGCGCCGGTATCCTGCACGATGTGACGAAGGCGCTGCACGCGCCGGAGCAGCTTGCGCTGTGCGAGCGCTATCAAATCGCGCTGACGCCCGAGGAGCGGGCGAACCCCAAGCTCCTGCACGCCATCACCGGCGCGGCGGTCGCGCGGGAGATTTTCGGCGAGTGCGCCGATGTTGTGCGCGCCATCCGCTGGCACACGACCGGGCGCGCGGATATGAGCGTGATGGAAAAAATACTCTATATTGCCGACTACGCCGAGCCGACGCGCGATTTTCCGGGCGTGGAGCGCCTGCGCGCCGCGCTGGCGCGAAGCCTGGACGAGGCGGTGCTGATGGGGCTCTCCATGACGATGGAGCAGCTGCGCCTGAAGGGGCAGACCGTCTGCCACGACAGTCAGGCGGCATATGATTTCTTACAGACGAAAGGATAAATTAGCGTATCCATGAAACTCTTCGGATCAAGAAAAAATGCGGAATTTACCCGCAAAAAGACGAATGACCCCGGAAAAATGCCGCGCTGGGCGCGGATCGTGCTCATTGTGTTCGCCGTGCTGGCGGCGCTGACGCTGGGCGTTTTGGCATTCAAGCATTTTTATGTCCGCCCGCCGGAAAAGGCAGACCCGCCGAAGCAGACCGTGCGCGAGCTGCCGGTGCAGACCAAGCCGATCGAGGATACCGATGCGGACAAAACGCCGGAAGAGCCGGTCGAGACCGAGCAGCCGGTCAGCCATCTGGACGGCGTTTACAACATCCTGCTCGCCGGAACGGACGGCGACGGCTACCGCACCGACACGATCATCGTCGCCCATCTGGACGTGAATGAAAAAAAGGCGGCGCTGCTGAGCATCCCGCGCGACACGCCCATCGAATCCGGCGACAAGCTGGTGAAGATCAACTCGATCTATGCCGGCGGCAAGGGCGAGGGCATGGAGCGGCTGGAGCGCACGCTGGCGCAGCTGCTCGGCTTTGAGATGGACGGGTATCTGCTGGTCGATCTGAACGCGTTCAAGGCGGTGGTCGACCTTGTCGGCGGGGTGGAATTTGACGTGCCGCAGGATATGTACTACGACGACCCGTCGCAGGACCTACACATCGACCTCAAGGCGGGCAAGCAGCTTTTGGATGGCGAGCACGCCATGGAGCTGGTGCGCTTCCGCAAGGGCTATGCCTCACAGGATATTCAGCGCACAAAGGTACAGCAGGACTTTCTGCTTGCTCTGATGGATCAGACCATCTGCGTGGAGAGCCTGACGAAGCTCAAGGAGTATGCCGAAATTTTCTCGACCTACGCCGTGACGGATATGACGGTCGGGAATCTGCTGTACTTTGCCGAGCAGCTCTCCAAGTGCGACCGCGACGAGATCAAGACCTATACTGCCGAGGGGCAGGGGATGATGATCCGCGGCGCGTCGTGCTACGCGCTGTTTGACTGGAGCATCCTGTCGATCGTGAACGAAGCGTTCAACCCCTACGACGCGCCGATCACGGCGGCGAATATCCATGTGGTCACGCCGGAGCTGGCGGCGGAATATCAGTGGGACTCCGAGCGCGCCCCCGCGCCCAAGGAGGAAGCTGAGCCGGAAACGCCTGCGGACGGCGAAACGGAAACGCCGCCGGAGGAGACGGACGGCACAGTGGAGATCCTCGAGCCGGACGACTCCGACACCGAGCTGACCCCGGACGAGACGGAGATCATCGACACGCCGTCGGACGAGATCTGGGATGAAACTACAGAAATTATAGAAGAATGAGGTAAGAATATGATCTCTCCCAAGGAAGTCGCGGCGACCGCCGCAAAGGCACTGGACGAAAAGAAGGGGCTGGATCTCGCGCTGATCGAGATCACCGACATCTCCACACTGGCGGATTATTTTCTGATTTGCACGGCGACGTCGAACACGCACGTCAAAACGCTGTGTGACGCCGTGGAGGAGGCGCTGGACGCGAAGGGTGAGCAGGTCCTCAACCGCGAGGGTCACCGCAGCGGCATCTGGGTGCTGCTGGATTTCGGCTGCCTCGTTGTGCACGTTTTCACCGAGGAAGCGCGGGCGTTTTACGATCTGGAGCGTTTGTGGCAGGACGGCAAGCGCTTGAGTCTCGCGTCCATCACCGGCACTGGCGAGCACTGAGATTTTTCGTGCGCCCTTGACAAATCGCGCGCGGGAACGTAGAATAGCAAACGATACAGGCATGGAAGAGAAAAAGGCGCGGATGGCGGCGTTCAGAGAACCGGCGGTTGGTGTGAGCCGGGGGTCGTGCCGGGCTGTACTGGTCTCGGAGCTCTCCGTCTGAACAGGGCGGAGCGGGTGATCCCGTTAGCGATCGAGAGAGCCGCGCACGCGGCTGAATCAGGGTGGTACCGCGTAATCATTTACTTTACGTCCCTGACTGCAAACGCAGTCAGGGGCGTTGATCGTTTCAAAAGGCTTTTTGAAACGATCTCAAACGAAAACCGCTTCGCTGGGTTTCCGTTTGAAAAGGCTTGCACTGCGCTGCGCGCATAATTTTTGCGCAAGCGCAAAAATTCTACTTCGACGCTTCGCTCTGCATAAGTTCGACTGAGCCAATCGCGCGGCGCAGGGCTTGCGCTCTTGGAGTCTCACTTAACTCCGCTCCGTGAGCAGAATTTTTGCCGACGTACACGCCGCCGTCAAAAATGATTTGAATCAGTTTTGCGCCTGCGGGCACAAAACTCTGCGAGGCTTTTCTTTTAGGCACTGAAAGTTTTAAGCTGTAATAATTTAGACAAAGGAGTCTGTTATGAAATACGATTTTGCAGCCATTGAGACGAAATGGCAGAAAAAGTGGGAGCAGACAAAGCCCTACGCCGCCGTCACCGGCGACAAGCGCCCGAAGTTCTACGGGCTGATCGAGTTCCCGTACCCGTCGGCGGCGGGGCTTCACGTCGGGCATCCGCGCCCGTTCACCGCGATGGACATCATCTGCCGCAAAAAGCGGATGCAGGGCTATAACGTCCTGAACCCCATCGGCTTCGACGCCTTCGGCCTGCCGACGGAGAACTTCGCCATCAAGAACCACATCCATCCCGCCATCGTCACCAGACGGAACATCGAAAACTTCACCCGCCAGCTCAAAATGCTCGGCTACAGCTTCGACTGGGACCGCGTCATCGACACCACCGACCCCGAGTACTACAAGTGGACGCAGTGGATCTTCCTGCAGATGTACAAGCACGGCCTGGCCTACAAGACCACCATGCCCGTCAACTGGTGTACGAGCTGCAAATGCGTCCTGGCCAACGAAGAGGTCGTCGAGGGCGTGTGCGAGCGCTGCGGCGCGCCGGTCATCCGCAAGGAAAAGAGCCAGTGGATGCTGCGCATCACCAAATACGCCGACCGCCTGATCGACGATCTGGACGATGAAGGACTTGACTACATCGAGCGCGTCAAAACGCAGCAGAAGAACTGGATCGGCAGGTCCACCGGCACGGAGGTCACGTTCAAGACCAACACCGAGGATGATATTACCGTTTACACCACCCGTGTCGATACGCTCTTCGGCGTGACGTACACGGTCATCT
>CALACZ010000192.1 GCA_937890735.1 uncultured Bacillota bacterium | reverse complement strand
TGGACAAGGACGGAGGGACGGAGGCATGATGTGGCTGGGGATCGCGTGCTTTGCGGCGGCGTGCGCGATGCTGTTTCTTCTGATGCGGAGGTGAGGCTATGGTGCCGGTCAAAACGCAGCTTGCAAACCGCAGCAACTACGGCGGCAGGCGTGTTCAGAAAATCGAGTGGATCGTGATGCACTACACGGCGAATGACGGCGATTCGGACGAGAGCAATGCGCGGTATTTTCAGAATCCACTCAATCCCGTGGCGAGCGCGCACTACTTTGTGGATGACGATTCCATCACGCGCAGCGTGCCGGACGAGTTTGTAGCGTATCACTGCGGGGCGCGGACGTACAGGCATCCCAGCTGCCGCAATGCAAACAGCATCGGCGTGGAGATGTGCGACGCGAGACGGAACGGCGCGGTGATGGCGACGGAGAAAACCATCGCCAACGCGGCGGAGCTGGTGTATCAGCTGTGCAGGCAGTATGACATTCCGTATGACCACATCATCCGGCACTACGATGTGACCGGGAAACTGTGCCCGGCATACTGGGTGCATGGCGACGGCTTGCAGAAATTCCGAAAACAGGTCGAGGAGGTGGGCGAGGTGGTCACAGACAGCTATATGATCGTGGACGGCAAAAAAGTCCCGGTGCAGCGCATCCTCAAGGGCGGCACGAACTATGTGAAGATCCGCGACGTTGCAAAGGCGCTGGGGCTGGAAGTAGGGTTTCAGGGGAACATCGCGACGCTGAGCCATAAGAAGTGAATAAAACCCGGCACGCCGGAAAGGAGGGCAGATGCCGAAAGCACGCTTAAAACTGCCGCAGGAGTTGGAAAACCTGCTGGCAAGCGACTGGGAGCGCGTGCTTGACGAGGCAACCTTGGGGACGGAGGACACGACGATCGCGCGGCTGTACATCCTAGAACAAATGCCGCAGATCGACATCGCAGTCGAGCTCAACATGGACCGCTCGACCGTGTCCCGCCGTGTGGATCGCATTATAACAAGGGCGTGCCGGGTGGCAGAACGATTAGGCATATAGGCGCGGAAAGGGCAAGGGAGTTGTTCCCTTGCCTTTTCTGTATTCAAAAAGCAAACTGCACGCAAATGCACATAGGCGCACCTTGGTGCAGCCCAACGTTTCCGCCGGAGGAATAAGCTAGTGGCGGAGCTGAAAGGCTTACTTTGTGCCAAGGAGGAAAATAGCAATGGAGTATGCAAGCAATGGCAAGGGCAACCTGGGCGTCACGCTGGGCGCGATCGGTACGGGACTGGGCGTCCTGAACGGAGGTCTGGGCGGTCTGCTCGGCGGCTGGAGCAACAACGGGTGCAGCGAGAACACGCCGGTATCCCGGTATGAGCTGGATCGCGAGACGCAGCTCGCCGCGAAGGACAGCGAGATCGCGCTGCTGAAAGCCAACACCTACAACGACCAGAAGATGCTGGAGATGTATGCGTACATCGACGGGCAAATCAAGGGCGTGCGGAGCGAGCTGGCGGCGCAGGCGGTGCACAATCAGAAAACCGAGGACAGCTTTGTGCTGGCGCGGCAGGACATTGCGTCAGTCAAGGCGGACCTGTCTCGCGAGATCGCCATGGAGGCGGAGCGGCGCTGCTGCGGTGACAACAGCATCGTCACCTACGCGAACGCGACATTTTATCCCAAGATGGTTGCTGACGTCACCACCGGCACGACCACAACGGCGCAGTCGCTCTACAATCCGCTGCCGAAGTGCGGCGGGTGCTGCGGCAACTGACACACCAAAGGGGCGGCGCAAGCCGCCCCGGACAAAACGGAGGTAGAGTATGGCGACGATCGACCAGATCATGCGCGCGGTGACGCGCTTTGCGGACAATGAGATTTTACCCCGCCTGCCGACCGGCAAGGGCATCGGCGCGGGCATTCTGCTGGCGCTCGTGATGGAGGGCGGCAAGGAGAAAATTCTAGCTCTGCGGGAGCATCCCGCAATCAAGATGATGGGCGTGATGGATGAGAGCGGCAACGTGGACGTGGAAAAGCTGTACAGCGTCGCACGTCCGAAGCTGGACGGCAAGAAGCTGCCGGTCAGCATCCCCGTTATTGGGGAGCTGCGGTTCGACGTGAACGACTTGGACAGGCTGTACAGCATGGTGCAGGAGGAATTGTGATGGAAAAGTGCGAATACAAGCGCAAGCTCCATGAGCGGCTGCACAAGCTCATTGACGAGCCGATGTCGCTCGGACATATCGAAGAGGCGGGGATCATCGCCGGGCTGCTGTGCAGCCTGGACGCGCTGCACGGCGAGCACGCGGAGACCTTTACGGAGGCAGACGCGCGGGCGTGGGTCAGTGCAATGGAAAACGAGGACGGCACGACCGGCGAGCACTGGACGATGGCGCAGACGTCCGCGGCGGCGCAGAGCATCGGGGCTGATTTGGGCGCTGCCGGGACGGCATCCTGGTACGCCGCCATGAATATGGCGTACTCGGACTACTACGGTGTCGCGCGCGAGTACGGGTTGGACCGCCCGGACTTTTACGCCAAGCTGGCGCAGGCGTTTCTGATGGACAAGGACGCGGGCGGAGCGGAGCGGAAGATCGCGAAATACTATCGGTGCATCGCCCAGAGAGAATGACAGCAACGATGTCAGCAATAGAACGCATCACCAGTCATTTTGGCTCAATTTTTCGTCACCTTTCTCGCCCGCGTCCGTAATGCAACATATTTGTTTTTCAGCACATAACGGCATAAAAAGTACCGCATTTCGCAGCTTTTACTGCAAAATGCGGTACTTTGGCGCGGAAGGAGAGATTTGAACTCTCGCGCGCTTTTTAGACGCCTACTCCCTTAGCAGGGTACAAAAAGCCGTTGAAATCACTGGGCAAATCGTGTTTTGCCAGCAACAATGTCAGCAATAATTTCCGTCGTCCGATGATTCCGGGCGATTTTTTTGTTCCTTGGGCATGGCGTTGATGGCAGCTCTGGCGTCGGTGACATCGGGGTGGATATAACGCTCCGTCGTGGTGATCTTGGAGTGCCGCATAATATTTTTGATGATCGGCAGCGCCGCGCCAGAGAGGATGAGCGCCGTCGCGGTCGTGTGGCGGCAGGAGTACGGCTTCAACGGGCGGATGCCCAGCTCGCGCAGCGTCGCGTGCCAGGTGGCGTAAAAATTGTCGCGGTTCATCTCCAACAACTTCCCGCGCTTACTGCGCGCGGAGACGTCCTCCAGCACCGGCACGAGGTAGTCCGGGAATACCATCGGCGTCTTTTTGCGGATACCTGTCTTGATGCCGTCGCCGACGATCTGCCGCTTATCGTAGTCGATCATTTCTTTTCGGCAGATCATCAATTCGCCAGGCATCATGCCGGTGTAGATCATGATGAGGGCGTAGGCGACAAATTGGTTGCCGCCCTCATATGCCTCCCAGAACTTTTTGATCTCGTCGTCCGTGAACGGCTCGACCTCCCCTTCCTCCAGCTTCGGCAGTTCCAGAAATTCCGGCAGTTTTACGGTGACGATTCCGTCAGCCATTGCCAGCTTGTAGATGCCGGACATCACGGTACGCATATCGCGCGCCGGATAGTAAGTATCGACCTTGTCGTCCAGTTGGTTTTGCAGCGTCGTAATGCGCAGGTCGCGGATGTCGATCTCTGCGAGGTCCTCCCAGCGCTTCCATGCAATCTCATACGAGGTCTGCTTGGAACTGGACAGCTTGGAGCAGTGCCCATTTTTGTAAGTGTTGTAGTACTTGCGCACCGTTTCCGGTTGATTTTTTTCGGCGCACTCTGGCGGATTTGCCGCGTAAGCCAATGCGGAGGTCAATGACCTGAAGCCGCCCTTGTAGTGCCGTTTAACACGCCTTTTCCCACGCTCATCCAGATAGTACGCCTCCACCCACGACGCGGTATAGGTCTTGCCGCGCTTGTAGGCAGTCCCCTGCCCATTGCCGCGCCGTTTCGGCTTGCGCTGGATCTCCTGCTGCGTCCCGCACTGGCAGCAGTACGGCGCATCCGGGACGGTCTGCTTGCATTTTCGGCAGATCATAATGCTGCACCGCGTGTTGTCTGCATGATCTGCTGCATATGCGTCAGGGTGCGGCGAATCCAGCCGACATTCGGACTGAGGACGTCGATCAGTAGCACGGTCACTGCCAGTGTTACGATGATGAGCAGCACACCCGTTGTCAAGCGGTGCATCCGCAGAGATTTGTGAAGGTTCGCGTTTTCGCGCTGCAAGCCTTCGGCTTTTGCTCGCAGCAACTCGACTTCTGCGGCGAGCTGTCTGGTTTCCTCGCTGGCTGCCTGGCTCGGTGTTTGAATGTCAAAATAATCGTCCAGTGACACGCCGGTCTCGCGGCAGATCGCGCCGGCAGTGTAAACGCCCGGATTTGCGATCTCGCCGCGTAGAAAGCCTGCCACGGTGTTCAGGCTCAGATTGGTTCGTCCCGCGAGGTCCTCGTTGGTCCTGCGCGGGTTCATGGTATCCTTGTTTTTCCTGCAAAGCTCCGAAATTCGAGGTTTCAAAAATTAGTCCTTCCTTCATCGTTTTTTCTCAGTTTTGCGCCGAAAACGCAAAACCAGCAGTGCAAAACACAGGTTACTGGGTGTAAAAACGTGGAAACCGGGTTTTACACGCCCATCCGCTGCGGAGTACGATGCAGATACAGGCGCTCCCAGTCGCTTGTCGCAAAAGCCCCGTGTCAGCGATGGCACGCTGGCACGGGGCGAATCTCTCAGGTTTCACGGTGTCGCCCCTCTCTTTTCGACGCTTTCACCATGCTAAGAATCTTCAGGGGTGGCAGCGCCCGCAGGCTTCGTAGCCCATGGCGATTGCGCCGTCACGCGTTCCTGTATAGGTTGAATAGTTTTCCGGGTCAATCTTTTTGACGCTTGAGCAGCTCTCACGATGAAATTTGTGTGTACTGGTGTTGAGCACATACGTCTGCCCCACAGGTTCGGTGCTGCTGGAAGTTGTCTCCGTGCTCGGAGTAACTGGCACGACGATCGTCGTGACGTTGCCGGACGTCTCTGGTTCGGTTTCCTCGGTGACTGCACTCGCGGTTTCCGGCACGGCTTTCTCCGTGCTTACTTCTGTAGTTTCTGACACCTGCTCCGGCTCTTCCTGCGCCTGCTCAGGATCGTCATTCGCGTAATGATCTTCTGCCACGCTCGGTTGCTCTTCCTCGGCGGGCGTGTCAGGCTCTGAGGCATCCGTTGCGTCGGCTTGCTTTTGCGCGTCTCGTTCGGCGAGTTCAGCAAGGACGCGCGCTTCTTCGCGCTTGTTGCTCTCAGCTTGCCATTTTGCGATTCTGGTTTTGAGTCCAGATACCAAGAGTACAACGAGCACCCAAAACCACACTCTCTTGTAGAGCGGCTTCCGTCTGGGCGGCTCTGGGTCATAGTTGCCGTAGTCGTAATACTGGTTGCCTGTACAATCAACGTCGTTTGATGGTGCGTCCAGCCACTGCTCTCTTGTGATGAGCACCTCGCGCGGCTTGTCGCCCTCAAACGGTCCGACGATCCCGTCATTCTCCATCTGGTCTATCAGTCTTGCCGCCTGACTGTATCCGATCCGCAAATTGCGCTGCAGGATTGTGGTTGATGCCTCCCCCGCGTCAATTACCGCAGAGACAGCGGCATCGTACATATTTTCGGGCGATACCGTTGCATACTCGCGCGACTGTGTAGGCGCTGTGGATTTTGTTTTCTGCGCCGGCTGGCTGAGCGCGGACGCAACGCCAACAGCCGCTGCCGTCCAAAGATGGCTCTGCATTTTCCGCTTGCGTCCCTGCTTTGTTGTCGGGATGCCGGTCGCGCGGGCGATTTTCTGCTTGGCGGATGTTATCCCTAGCGCCCGGTTGAGGCTGAAGCCGGGGATGATCGATTTTTTACGCGCCATATCACATCACCTGTCCTTTAAACCTCTCTTTGCCGTTTTTTGACTGCCAAAAAATCAATCGTGTTTTTGGAGTAAATGTCAATTGCAGACATCGAATGCTTGTTCTAAAATAAAAACACCATCTGAGAGAAAGGAAGTGCCGAATTGGATGAGAATTTGCTCCGTGACCTCGAATCTCTGTCCCCGGAGGGACTCAGCCTCTTTGCTTCTTATATCGCTGCTTTAGATAGTCGAGATACGCCCGCGCTTCCTTCTGCGCCTCAGGCGGAAGGCGCATAAATGCCTCGGCAACACTGATAACCTCATCGGGTGCACCGATGGGGTTTTTAGTTTCTTCCGTGCCCATCAGAATCGCAACCGTTGTGTTCCAGTGCCGTGCCATTTTTTCAATCTTTGAGTACGGCGGCTTGATCTGCCCAGTTTCATATTTCGTGTAAGTTGTTCTTCCAATACCGAGAAGATCAGCAATGTCCTGCTGTGATTCATTGTTTGCTTCACGGAATCTTCTGAAATTGTTCATTGGAATCACCTGAATCAAGTATAAGTGAACAATCATCACAATTCAATTGTGATTTTTAATAACTTTTCTATTGACAAACGTGAGTTGGCGTGCTATATTCCAAATAGTGATTAACAATCACATCAACCGAGTCGATGTTATTTTAACGGAGGTGATAGAAATGAAGCCTAACGAAACTGGAAACTTCAGCGTCCGCGAGACGCTCGAAAAGCAGCTTCAGCAGCTTTCCGAGCGCTCGGCGCAGCTCACGGACATCGGGGAAATTCTCCTGATCACCCGTGAAATTCGGAATCTCGCACTCCTGCTCTCAGGAGTGAAGCGAAGAGACCTGCTCGTGCATGGGTACGAAAGAGATTAACACTTATACGAATATCGGAGATTCTTCCGTATCCAAATCATCTCTTGCGTCTTGTTGTGCGCCGAACCAGCCGAGCGTGTATACCACGTTGCTCCGACCGAACCCGGACGGCTCGCGCTCCATGTCCTCGCCGATGTGCAAAAGTTTCCAACCTTCTCCGAGAAGCACATTTACAGCGGAAACATCGTTTTCCTGTTGAATCTTTGTTGCGTTGGCAAGCGTAGACGGGCGCATATGCTGGAGCGTTGCGCTGACTTCGGGAAGCCCGGAAACGCGGCGGGTGGAAACATGGAAATGCGCTGCAATCTGCTGGAGTGTTTTGGCTGACGGTTCGGAAATGCCGTTTTCGTATTGCTCGATCAATTTCACATCAATCTTAAGCGCTTGCGCAAGGTCCTCTTGCGTCTGATTCTGAGCGATTCGCAATTCTTTAATGTTGTTCATTAAATTCACGTCCTTCCGTCTGCATCTTATCACACAGGCGGAGGACAGTCAAAAGGAGGGATGTATACGAAAGGACTGGTCCGTATGCGAAAACGGGCGAAGCTCAAGCAGCAGGAACTCGCTGATCTGCTGAATGTCGAGCGGAGCACCGTTGCAAAGTGGGAGATCGGCGCGGCGTATCCGCGCGCGTCCCAGCTCCCGGCGCTGGCAAAGGCGCTGCAATGCAGCATCGACGATCTCTACACCGAGAGCGAGGAGGGCGAGGCAAATGCTGACCGATGACGGACGGCAGCTCCGCGTGATGCTGCTGGAACTGCTCGGCTGCGCCGCCGGGCTCGCCGCCGCAACGATCGGCGCGCTGAATGGACTACTTTAGGAGGTAGCTATGTATCTGGATGATCTGAAACAGATGGACGCCCCGACGATCACGCCGGCTGTTGCGTCCAAGTATCTCGGCTGTGATCCGCAGTGGCTGCGGCTCATGGCGCGCCAGCGTCCCGAGCAGCTCGGCTTCAATGTCGCCTGCGTCGGCAGCCGGGTCAAGGTCTCGCGTCTGTCCCTCATCCGTTTTTTGGAGGGCAATTAAATTATCCCACACCAGGAGGAATTTAGCCATGCAGGAAGCGTACATCAACATCTGCGCGGCGTGCCGGAAAAAGGCACATATGACACAGGAGCAGTGGGCAGAGGCGCTCTATGTGTCGGTGGAGACGGTCAAAGCCTGGGAGGGAGATCGCCGTATTCCGAGCAACTACCACGTCTGCCTGATGGTCGCTCTGTGCGGCGACGCGTATTTTGCGTACAAACATTTGCAGCAAACGTCGGACGGGCTTGCGGTCCTGCCGGACACGGTGCGCCAGTCGCTGCCGATGGCGGTCATCCAGCTTGTCAACCGCATTATCGGATTTGCCGACCGCAACCGCGACAAGGAGCTGCTTCAGATCGCCGACGACGGCGTGATCGACGAAAAAGAGCGCCCGACCTACGACCAGATCGTGCGCGAGCTCAACGACATTATTTCGGCAGCATACACGCTGCGCTACGCGGAAGGCACAAGCGGGCGAAAAGAAACGCCCGGCTGCTGCGAGCAACCGAGCGATTCTCCTAGCGCCCAAAAGGGAGCTATGAAAGCACCATCATTATATCACCGCTTCGGCGGTTTGGCAAGGGGGTGAATGAATTGGGCGAAAATATTTCCGGCTCTTTTTGGGTGGTCATCCCGGACAGCGTCCTGTCGGATGACAGCATCCCGGCAAATGCCAAGCTGTTGTATGGGCGCATCTCCGCGCTGACGACGCGCGCAGGCTACTGCTGGGCGTCCAACGCGCAGCTCGCCGAGGCGGCGAAGATGTCGCCGGACAGCGTCAGCAGGCTCGTCAGCGTGCTGCAAAAAGCCGGACACATCCGGCTGGAATTAGAAAACGACCAGGGCAACGGATCGACGATCCGGCGCATCTATCAGACGCTGCCAGCGCCTACCCCCCTCGGCAAAAATGCCGAGACCCCCCTCGGCAAAAATGCCGAGACCCCCCTCGGCAAAAAAACCGACCCCCTCTCTGCAAAAAAACCGAGCCCCCCTCTGCAAAATTGCCGACCCCTACATTATTCCAAAAAAAATAAAAAAGAAAAAGAGATAAGCGCGCGCGAAAACCGCGCGCAGATCGACAGCTATTTTGCACAGGTTTTTGCAACATATCCGCAAGTCCTGTCGGCGCTCACGCTGATGCTGGATGCGCGCGCCGAGGCGGGCAATCCGATGCCGTCCCTGACGGCGGCAAAGACGCTCTACCGCAAGCTGACATCCTGCGCGGATGACGGTGAGGGCTTTAACCCATATCTGGCGGAGAGCTGTCTGCTCTACTCGGCGGAAAAGGGCTACCCCAGCGTCTACCCGCCGAAGAGCGACGAGATCGCTGCGGCGCGGGAGCGTCTGCGCCGGTCGGCGGCAAATGCAGCGCCTGAGAGCGACACAGCGGTCGATCTTGGAGGGCTGGTGTTCGTATGAGCAATGCACGCGATCTCCTGCTGGATGCGCAGACCGCCGTCCTCGGCTGCATGGTCATTGACGCCGATACCGTCGGACCGATCTTGCAGACGGTACGCGCCAGCGATTTCACCGAGCCGACCTATCGCATGATCTTTGAGGCGATCCGCTCGATGTTTAACGCAGGCGAACACATCGACCCCGTAACGATCAACGACAAGCTCGGTGGAAAGCAGACTGACCTGCTGACGCAGATCATGACCGTCACGCCCAGCGCAGCGACCTATGCCGAGTACGCCAAGCTGCTCAAAAAGCGCGCCAGGCTCTACGCTCTGCGGTCGCTCGGGGAGCAGATCAACCTTGCCGAGGATGAGGAGAGCGTCCGCAAGGCGCTCGACCGGGCAAATGAGCTGCTGGTTGACCGCCCCGACGTGCGCTGCGTCGGCATGGAGCAGGCGCTCAAGGAGTTTTACGACCGGCACGCCGAAACGGTCAAGCCGGAGTTTCTGGACTGGCGCTTCGGCGGCATCAACGGCGTGCTCAACATCCACGGTGGCGATTTTGTTGTCATCGGCGGCTATCCCTCGGACGGCAAGACCACGCTGGCGCTGACCTTCGCGCAGCGCATGGCGCAGAAAAAGCGCGTCGGCTTTTTCAGCTATGAGACCGACGACGCAAAGCTCTTCGATCGCCTGATGGCGATGACAACGCAGATCGGACTGCCAAAGATGCGGCTCAACGCAATGGGCGCGCACGATTGGGACACGGTCGCGGCGATGTCCACGGACATCATCAAGCCCAAGCTCGATCTCATCATGGCGAACGGTATGACAGTAAGCGACATCCGGGCCTACGCCGCCTCCAAGCGGTACGAGGTGATCTTCGTGGACTACCTGCAAAAGATCGCTGCGCCAGAGGGGATGCGAGACGCCTATAACGAGTTTGCCCGCGTCACCGCGATCTCGTCTCTGCTGCAAAATCTTGCAAAGCAGACCGGCGCGACGATCGTGGCGCTGTCTCAGCTCTCTCGCCGCGAAAAAGGCAAAGGGAATGCCCGCCCGAAGCCGCCGACCATGCAGGATCTTCGATCCTCGGGGCAGATCGAGCAGGACGCTGACGCGATCATGCTGCTGTTCCGCGAAGATCCGCTAGCGGAAAAGTCCAAGCGTGTGCTGAACGTCGTCAAGAACAAGGACGGCATCGCAAACCGCGCCGTCCTGCTCGAATTTGACGGCGCAACGCAGACCTTCCGGCAGAGTCAGGCTCTGCCGAGAGAGCCGAAAAAGCCCCGCGAGTCGGAGCTTGAGCAGATGGGCTTTAAGCTGCTGCCCGGGCATGAGGCAGAGGAAGTATTCAAGAACAAATAGGAGGAAGCTATGAAAGCAATCGCAATTCTGAATCTGAAGGGCGGCGTTGGCAAGACCGTCACCGCCGTCAATATGGCGCACATCCTGTGCGCTGACCACAAGCAGCGCGTGCTGCTGGTAGACTGCGACAGTCAGTGCAACGCGACCGAGTTTTTCGGTCTGCGCTCCGTGGACGGCTCGACGCTGGACGACATCCTGCGCGGCGACGCCGATCCGTACTACCCCGAAAACGTCTGGACGACGGACTATCAGGGCTTGGACATGATTCCCGCGTCGGATGAACTGATGGACCTCGATATGTCGCACATCGCCGACAACCGCGTGCATGGTCGCGTCCTCGCAGATCTGTGCACGGCGATCCGGGAGGACGCCGCGTATGACTTTGTGATCTTCGACTGCCCGCCGGCATTCAACGCCGCCAGCGCCGCGGCGCTGCTTGCCGCGGACGAGGTCATCATCCCAATCAAACTCGACGCATTCAGCGTGCGCGGACTCGCCAATGTGGCGCGGCAGATCGACAACATCCAGCGTATCAACAGCAGCATCCGCATTGCCGGGGCGCTCATCACGATGTGGCGCAAAACGCCGGTCGTGCTTCAGGCGGAGAGCAGCCTGCGCGGCTGCAACATCCTGCCGGTGTTCGGCACGGTCATCCGCCGCACCGACAAGGTGGATGAAATGACCTTTGAGCGCAAGCCGATCGCGCTGTACTCCCCGCGCAGCGCCGCCGGATATGACTACCGTGCGTTCGTGCAGGAGTACATCGCGCCGCCGGTCACAATGGATGAGCTTTTGAGGGAGGAGGCGTGAGCGATGGGATTTGACGTATCGAGCATTTTTGCCGACGAAACCCGCAAGGATATGCAGGTGCATACGGGGCAGGCAGTCGATGTGCCGCGCTCGCCCGAGACGCTCGGCAGCGAGATCCGTTACCTCTCCGCGCAGGCGAAGAGTATGACGGTGTGGTTCGGCGTGGAGATCGGCAAACGCCTCGCCGAGGCGAAGGAAATGGTCGGTCACGGCGGCTGGCTGGATTTTCTCAAAACCGAGACCGAGTTTTCCAGCTCTTCTGCCAACCGCTTCATGCAGATCGCACGGGAGTACGGCGGCAAGACGTCAAATTTCCCAACGTTGGGAAACTTGAGCGTTTCCAATGCTTTGCGACTGCTGGCAGTGCCCGAGGAGGAGCGCGAAGAGTTTGCGCAGGCCGTGGACGCCGAGCACATTTCCGCCCGGGAGCTGGAAGCGGCGATCCGCGAACGCGATGAGGCGCGCAAGGCGCTGGAAGAGGCGCAAGCTGCTGCCGTGCAGCTCACGGAACGGACGGAAAAGCAGGCAGAGCAGATCCGCGAGCTAGAAAATCGTCCTGTCGAGGTCGCTGTGCAGGCGGCTGACCCTGCCGAGATCGACAAGGCGGTCGCCGAGGCACTCGCCGCCGCTGAGAAAAAGCACAAGGCGGCTCTGGACTCCGCCGAGCGCCTGCGCAAAGCGGCGGAGAAGAAACAGGCAGAGCTTCAGGCGATAGCCGACTCTGCCGCTAAAATCGAGTCAACCAACAGAGCCGAGGCGGAAAAGCTCAACGCCCGCATTGCCGACCTCCAGAAGGAGCTGGATGCGGCAAAGGCGGAGCAGGCTGCTGCCGTGAAAGCGAGCAGCATCCAGTCGGATGCCGACGTTGCCGTGTTCCAGAGCTTTTTTCAGGCGACACTTGAGAATTTCAACAAGGCTTGCGGTCTGCTTGGCAAGGTCAAGCTCCGCGATGCCGGCAAAGCCGACAAGCTCCTGCGCTTCTCACGGGATGCGGTCGCCAAAATGGCCGCGGCGCTGGAAAAGGAGGGTTGAGCATGGACGTTTTTGAGAAGATCCGCGCGCAGCAGGGCGCGGAGCGCACGCCTGTGTGGATGGTCGGCGAGCAGCTTGCCGACATCATCCGCCATGATGAGCGCGCGCAGGAAATCGTCAGCTGCGACCTTGACCAGCCCGGCATGAGCCTCGCCGACTGCGAAAAGAAAATCAAGGCATTCGCCGATAAGCACAAAACCGGGAACTTTGCCTGTGTTATCCCATCGGAAGCCGAGCGGATCATCCGGGAGTTTTACGGCATCACCGAGACGCAGACCGCCGCCTCTGAGGCGGGCGTCGCGCTGAATCTGGAGGACTATTTCTGATGGATACGACGATGCTGATGGAAAAGCTCCCAAAAGTGCCGCGTCCCGGTATGGTGCAGCAGGCGCTTATCGACTGCTGTGACAGCGACCTCGGCGGCGAGCTTCTGATCTTCGCGCGCGAAAGCTACGACCCGGACGCAGAGATTTGCTGGGAGCTCGGCATCCCTGCCCGCAGACGTTGGGGCGCACGGTGCACCTGCACAGCGTGCCAGGAGGATTTCTGGGCAGGCTGGGTCAAGGGCGGCGGGCTGTCACTCATGGTCGGCGAGGATGGTGCTTGCTATACCGGCGTGCCGGACAGGGATAGCCCGGATGCAGTCATCTCCTGGGGCGAGGGCGACGCGATCAACTGCCCGCTGTGCGGCAGCGCGTTGGATGTCGTCCACAGAAAGAGCCTCCGCTCCGGGCGGACGCATCAATTGATGCTTGGCAGTATCGAGGTCGTGGACGACATCGCGGTCGTGATGGCGTGGATGCTGACGCGGCGCGTCGATGAGTTTGGTGTCTGGGATGTGTTCTGCTCGCCCTCAGCTGCTGTTGCGCTGCTGCCCGGCGGCAAGCGTATTCGATTTATGCACATGGCACGCAACGGCTACGGTGCGAGCTATCCGCTGCCGGATTGGCGCAAGATGTCGGACGGGTACGATGATCCCTTCCAGATCAAGTATTACAGCCACGAGGCGGATTTTCATCGTAAATTCGGCGCATGGATGTGGAGAGACGTGCCTAATCTCACCGGCACGACGGCGGAAAAGACCGGGCTTGCGGAGTACGTCAAGGCTGGCGGCGCGTGGTCGATCGTCTACCTCAATCTCTACGGGCAGCGTCCCGCAGTCGAAAACCTGCTGAAATGCGGCTGGGGCGCACCGATCGTAGAGCTCATCGACGATAAGGCGCAACGCGCCGCCCGGAACGGCTTCCGATGCAGACTGCCGGAAACAGACGATCTGGCGTTTTGGGAGGACGGCAGCAAGCCGCGCGAGCTTCTGCACATGACCAAGGAGGAAATTCGGCAAGGCGCGGCATGGCGCTGGAATGCTGACGCGCTGGCGCTCTGGATGGAGGCGGTCAATTACGGTCTTGCAGGCATTGGCGACGCAACAGAGTTTAATCGCCTGCTCGGTAAGTACGGACAGTCCGGCATGAGCCGCTATGTCGGAGAGGTCACGGACGGCTGGAATCTGCCGCCGATGTACAGCATCGACCGCTATCTGGATAAGCAGCAGCGCAAGCACGGCTATGAGCCGCGCCGAATGCTCGGGCAGTACATCGACTACTGGAAGGGGCTCGTGGATCAGATCCGTGCCCCGCAGGACATCGAGCTGTATCCGCCCGATCTGCGTGCGGCGCATAATCGGATCTTTGCAGCGAAAACCGTGCTCGAAAATACGAAATCAAAGCGGGAGTTTGAGGCGCTCGCCCGGAAGTGGGCGGGGCTGGAATGGTCGGATGGCGAATACTGCATCCGCCTGCCGCGGAGCAACGGCGATTTGATCGCAGAGGGGCGCACGCTCCACCACTGTGTGGGCAGCTACGGCGCAGCGCATCTGCAAGGCAAGCTCGTTCTTTTCGTCCGTCACGCTCGCCGCCCGGAGCGGAGCTGGTATACGCTCAACATCGACACAACCGGGCGAAGCCCGAAGCGCATCCAGCTCCACGGATACGGCAATGAGTACGCGCACGGCAAGCGGCTGACGATCCCGCAGTGCGTGCTGGATTTTGTGGAGCGGTGGGAAAAGGAAATCCTGCTGCCGGTCTTTGATCGGGTCAAGGCGGAGGAAGCAAAGGAAAAGTCAAAGCAATTGCGCCCGGCAAAACGCCGCGGCGCAGCGTAAAGGAGGATTGACTATGCGACTGATTGATGCGGACGCTCTCGAGAAAACGCTTGATGATGTTTGTGTGGGCATTTGCAACTGTTGTTCCGCCTGTGATACAGAAAAGTGGCACTGCTCGTTGATCGCCCACGCTCCGACGGTTGATGCTGCGCCGGTGGTGCACGCACAATGGGACGGAGCGGGCGACGGCTACGTTGACGGTGAGATTGTGCTTGATGTGTGGTGCTGCTCGAAATGTGGTTACTGTATCGACGACGGGACGGACGATCCTGTGTACTTGCCGAGGTATTGTCCGCAGTGTGGGGCACGAATGGACGGTGATCCCGCGTGAGGACTCCATCGGAAGAGTTTGCGCGCAAGAACTGCACCAAGGGTGGCTGCGCGCATGTATCGCCGAACGGGGCGGAGTGCCGGGGATGCGGATTTGACGCGGGAGAATTTAAGCGCAGGCGGGCGCTGCCGCTGGTGCAGCTGCCGAACGGGCTGCATGGCAAGGTCATCCCGCGGGAGACGGAGCTGCGTGGGAATTGGGGTCTTGCATTCGAGCCGCCAAATTATTACCTCGCCTGTTCCGTGTGCGGCGAACCGGCGAAAGACCAGATCCACGGCGATGCCATTTGCGGCAGCTGCGGCGCAAAGATGACAATACGCTGGATGCGGGAGGATTTAAACAATGAAAAGGAAGCGAGCAATTAAACTGCTTATGGCATCTGGCTGGGATCGAAACGATGCTGAGCATTATATGCGCAATAAGCCGATGAGCCACAGCAATAATCTAATGGTTCTCTTGGCAGACTTTAGCCCTTCCCGCCCTCTGATGAGGGTCGTGCATTATACATTTTCCCTTCCAATTAGCCCATCGCTGTCAGAAATTGATGAAATGAGGTGGTATCATCGCTCGAGTAATTGAGCTTCGCGCGGGCAACCGTGTGCGGGCGATCGAGCTGGCGTCCGCGCCGGCTCGCCCGCGCACGCGCGCGGCGCGGCAATTTGAGACGAGCCTCGTGCAGGAGGCAGTCAACATCAAGACTGCGTGTATGCGGTTGGAGTTTTTGCTTTACGCAAACTTTTCGCTGACAGACTGGTTCGTCACGCTGACCTATGACGACTGGCATCTGCCGCCCGGGTTTGATGCAGCTCGCAAAAATCAGCCGGCGTACTTCCGCAAGCTCCGCGCGCACCGTAAGGCGGAGGGACTCCCGTTTGACTATGTCTATGTTATGGAAGGGCTGCACGGTGAGCATCGCGTGCATCACCACTTCGTCACCAAACGTGCGCCGGGCGACACGCGGCAGCTATTCGCCGACCTGTGGCAAAAGGGCTATGTCGATATTCAGACGATCGGTGAGTTCGGCGGCTATCGCGCGGTCGCACGATACATGACCAAAGAGCCGCGCAAGACCGGCAAGCTGCGCGTCGGCGCTCGGATGTGGACGCCGAGCAAGGGCTTGATCCAGCCGGAGCGCGCCGACATCGAGCTTGCGCCGGGCGAGCACTACCAGCCGCCGACCGGCGCGACCGCATTTGAGGGTGCGAAGTTCCCAGAGCGCATCGAAAACACCTTCGGAACGTTCACGACGTTTGACTTTGAACTCCCGGAAATCACAACTTCACACCTATAATTTTGACTTGAGACAATATATAAATAATGGGAAGGGGCGATAAAAACTCTTGCAATCGAATGAACGCCGTGGTACACTGTTAGTGTCAGCGGAGGGTAAGCTGATTTGCCCACTGTGCGGGCGAGCGACGCAGCAGCGTGTGCGTCCATCCACCGAGCTGACAGACTTCCCGCTGTACTGCAAGCTCTGCAAACGGGAATCGATCGTAAATATGAGCCAGAGCCTCAGAGCCAGCGCCAAATGATTTGACCGTGAGAACGGTAGATCGTTTGGCGCTTTTGTTTTGCAGCCGAGGTGATAGCCGGATGGCATAAGCGCCAGGATCTCCGTTGTGAGGTCCTGGCGCTTTTTGTTTTTGCATGGACTACAAGAGCAAACGCTGGCTGCACCTGCGCAATGCGGTGCTGCGGCGCGATAAATTCAACTGCCGCGATGCCGCGCGCTACGGTCGCCGCGAGTTGGCGACGACCGTGCATCATGTCTACCCGGTCGAGGACTTCCCGGGCTGGCAATGGTGCGAATGGAATCTCATCTCGGTCAGTCAGGCGGCGCACAACAGCTTCCACGATCGCACGACCGGCAAGCTGACCGATCGAGGTCTCGCGTGGCAGCGGCGAGTGATCCCCCCTCCCAACTCGCCGCCGCCGTTCTGACCAAAGCACCGGAGTGGGGCACTCTTTCCGACGGCGGGAAAATCGCGGGAGGGGGTAAAGCGAGACCGGCAAGGCGCGCGGGACGCGCGCGGCAAGGAATCGCACGCCGCGGGCGTGATCGACGCGCCTGCGGGAATGCACCGAGGGCGATGACATGCCTGCGGGAATGAGCCGGGGCGTGGATCGACGTGCCTGCGGAAAATCGTCGAGGGCTGTGCCGGGCGGCGGGAGTCGGGCAGCTTCCGTCGCGCCATAGTTAGTGCCCTCCTACTGGGCGCGGTAGCAGACAGCCGCGCCTGGCAGAGCCCTCGACGAAAAATTGAAAGTGCCGGGCAAGCCAAATTGCCCAACGTTGGGAAATTTGAGCGAGGTGATCGTTTGGCGAGAGAGGACATGATCCGCAAGGACATGGAGCTGGTCGGGACATACAGTGCGATCTTTGAGCCGACCGTCAAGCAGCTCGCCAAGACGGAGCGCGAGCTGTCCCGCGCCGAAAAGGAGTGGAAGAAGCAGGGCGGGCAGCGCGTGTGCACAATGGTCAACAAGACCGGCGCGGAGTACACCGCAAAGAGCCCATACTGGACGGCGGTCGAGGATCTGCGCGCAACGGTGCAGGGGCTGCGCAATCAGCTCGGCTTGACGCCGACGGGGCTTAACAAGGCACGCTCCAAGCTCCAGCCGGCAGCCGCCGGGAACAGCAAGATCGAGCAGCTGCTCGCGAGCGCGCACGAGCACGCGATCGAGCACGCCGCCCAGTACCAGCGCGACGTGGACGCGTTTGTCAACTCCGTCCTGTCCGGCGAGTCCGGGCTGTGCGAGGACGCGGTGCTTGCCTGCAAGCGATACGTCGCAGACCTCGCCTGCGGGAAATGGGAATTTCGCTCCGAGCCTGCGAACGACATCATCGCCATCATTGAGACGATGATGTGCCACCAGCAGGGTGAGTTCCTGGACGCGACGCCGCTGCGCGGCACGCCGTTCCTGCTCCTGCCCTATCACAAGTTCATCGTCTACAACATCATGGGATTCTACCTGCCGGGCACGAAGATCCGGCGCTTCAAGGAAGCGGTCGATTTTATCCCGCGAAAGAACGTCAAGACAACGTTTGCAGCCTCCCTCGCCGCCGCGCTGGCGATGTATGAGCGCGCGTCCGGCTCGAAGGTGTACGAGGTCGGCGGCGCGCTCAAGCAGGCGCTTGAAGGCTTTGATTTCCTCAAATACAACTTCAACCGCCTCGGCGTGACCGTGAAGGACGACCCGAATCAAGGCTTGCGCATCATCGACAACAACATGGAGCGCTCCATTTCCGGCGACATTGGCGACGGCATGATCTCCATCAACGCCCTGGCAGCAAACCCCGACAAGCAGGACTCCTTTAACTGCAACATCGTCATCGCCGACGAGGCGCACACCTACAAGGGTCCGCAGCAGTACCAGATCCTGAAGGACGCGACCAAGGCGTACACGAACAAACTCGTCATCATCATCTCGTCCAACGGTCCGAACGCGCGCGGCTTCCTGCTGGGGCATCTGGACTATTGCCGCAAAATTCTGCGCGGCACGGTCACGGGCGACGCAGCGGATTCGATCTTCTGTTTCCTGTGCTCCGCGCCGACGCTGGAAAACGGCGATGTTGACCTGCACGACCCCGCCGTTCTGCAAGCGGCGTCCCCGGGCTGGGGCTACTCCATCCGCCCACAGGACATGATCAACGACGCTGCTATGGCGGCGGACAATCCCGCGCTCCGCCCGGAGTTTTTGAACAAGAGCCTCAACGTTACGACGAACGCCGTCAAGGCGTGGTTCGACATTCAGGAGTTCCGTCGCAGCGACGAGAAATACGACTGGACGATCGCACAGCTTGCAAAGCTGCAGATCCGCTGGTACGGCGGCACGGACCTGTCCAAGCTGCACGATCTGACCGCGGGCGCGCTCTTTGGACACTACAAGGGCGTGGACATCATCATCCCGCACGCGTGGTTTCCGCGCCCGGCGGCGATCGTCAAGGCGCAGCAGGATCAGATCCCGCTGTTCGGCTGGCAGGAGGACGGCTGGCTGGATATGACCAACGACGCCGTCACCAACTACCACGACGTTGTGTGCTGGTACAAAAAGCTGCGAGCCTCCGGCTTCAAAATTCGCCGGATCGGACACGACCGTAAATTCTGCCGCGAGTACTTCGTGGAGATGAAAAACGAGCACTTTCCGATCAAGGATCAGCCGCAGCTCTTCACGAGAAAGTCTGAGGGCTTCCGCTACCTGGAAGCCAGTGCGAAGAAAGGCACGCTCTACTACCTGCACGCCGAGCCGTATGAGTACTGCGTGCAGAACGTCGCCGGCATTGAGAAAGCCGACGACATGGTGATGTACCAGAAGATCGAGCCGAATCTGCGCATTGACCTGTTTGATGCCTCCGTTTTTGCGGTGTGCGCATATCTCGAAGATCTCACCGCCAGCAACAAGGCGGCTGGCTGGTATGACAAAAAAGCAAGAGAGGATGATGCCGATTGAGAGTCAACCCGCAGCGGCGCGATGCGAAGAGCGAGCTGCAAAAATTTATGATCGGACTGGCGGGCTCGGATACGCTGTCCGTCCCCGGTTATACGCGACTGATCGACAGTCCGGACGTGCTCGCGGCGATTGGCGGGCTGGCGGACATCGTGTCGAACGCGACGATCCAGCTCATGCGGAACACTGCCGACGGCGATGTGCGCGTGCGCAATCAGCTCTCGCGGTTCATGGACATTTCGCCGTGGCGCAACGGCAGCCGCAAGGATCTCGTGTCCTGGATCGTGTGGACGATGCTGACGAGCTCCTGCGGCAGTGCATTCCTGCTGCCGCACACTGCGGGCGGGCTGCTGTCGGACCTTGAGCCGATGCCGGACGCCTGCGCCATGAGCGACGACCTCGGGCAGACCTACTATGTGATGTGGCGCGGGCGGCGCTATGAGTCCGACGACGTGCTGCACTTCAAACGCTGGTGCGACCCGATGCAGCCGTGGCTGGGCGTGGGGCTGCGCGTGAGCCTGCGCGATGTGACCGCAAACCTTCGGCAGGCGGCGGCAACCAAGAAGGGCTTCATGTCCGACAAGTGGAAGCCGAGCGTCATCGTCAAGGTGGATTCCCTTGCCGAGGAGTTTGCCGACGAAGCCGGGCGCAAGCGCCTTATCAACGAATACATCGCGGGCAGCGCCGCGGGCGATCCTTGGGTCATTCCGGCGGAGCTTATGGATGTGCAGCAGGTCAAGCCCCTCAGTCTGAACGACCTGGCGCTCAAAGACTCTGTGGAGCTGGATAAGCGCGAGATCGCCTCCATCGTCGGCGTGACACCGTACATGGTAGGCGTCGGCAGCTACTCAGATGCCGAGCACAACCACATGATCCGCACGACGGCGGTGACGCTGGCGAACATCATCTGTCACGAGCTGACGCGCAAGCTGCTGATCTCCGAGGATATGTACTTCACGATGTCCACGCGCCGCTTGTACAGCTACACGCTGAAGGAGCTGGCGGAGGTCGCGGACGCGCAGTACGTCCGCGGTCTGATGGACGGCAATGAGGCGCGCGACTGGCTCGGGCTGAGCCCCCGGCAGGGGCTTGATAAGCTGGTCATTTTGGAGAACTACATCCCGCGCGACATGATCGGCGACCAGAAAAAACTAGAGCAAGGAGGCGGTGACAATGCCGAATGACCGAGAGCAGCGCCAGGTGCGCTGCCTTGCACAGCCGTTCCAGACGCGTGACGCCGGGAACGACTTGTACATCGAGGGCTATTTCGCCGTATTCAACAGCGAGTATCCCCTTTGGGAGGGCGCGAGTGAGATCGTAGCGCCGGGCGCTTTTACGAGCTCCATCGGCGGTGACGTCCGCGCGCTCATCAACCACGATTCGAGCCTTGTGCTCGGACGCACGAAAGCCGGCACGCTGACGCTCCGTCAGGATGATCGCGGGCTTTGGGGCAGCATCAAGATCAATCGGGACGACGTTGACGCCATGAACCTCTACGCCCGCGTCCAGCGGGGTGACGTTGACCAGTGCTCGTTTGGCTTTGCGATCAAAAGCGAGAGGTTCGAGGAGCTCGGCGACGGGAAATGCCGCTGGGTGATCGAGGAGGTCGATCCGCTGTATGAGGTGTCGGTGTGTACGTTCCCCGCCTACGAGGCAACGTCTGTCAGCGCCCGTCAGCGCGACTTCGCGGAAATCCAGCAGCGCAGGGCGGAAGCCTGGCGCGCTGCGATGAAAAACAGAATTGGAGGTAAATCGTAAATGGCACTGAAAGTACTGCTGCTGCGCAGCAAGCTCGCGCCGCTTCAGACGCAGCTCGCGGGGCTGGAAAGCGTGCGGGACGGCTTCGCCGCCCGAGAAGCGGAGCTGGCTCACGACATCGAGGAAGCGCAGACCGAAGAGGAGCGCAGCGTGGTCGAATCCGCCGTAGAGACGTTTGAGCAGGAGCGGGCAAGCAACGCCGCCGAACTCAACCGCGTACAGGGCGAGATCGACGCAATCAACGAGCAGATCCGCAGCCTGGAGTCTGCGCAGACACCGCCTCTGGCGCAGCCGCCCGCGGGCGACCCGGAGACGAGAACTCACGAGAATGAAAGGAGCTACAACACTATGAGCAATTCCGAACGCCGCTGGTTCGGTCTCACCTACCAGGAGCGCGACGCGCTTCTGCGGCGCGATGATACGCGCGACTTTTTGCAGCGTGTGCGCGAGCTGCGCACGCAGAGCCGCAGCGTCAAAGGCGGCGAGCTGGGTATCCCGGACGGCTTCCTGTCCGTCCTGCGCGACCTGACCTATCAGGAATCCAAGTTCCTGCGCTTCTGCTCCGTGAGCGTTTTTCGCGGCACGACCCGTCAGAACGTGGTCGGCGTTGCGCCGGAGGCGATCTGGACGGAGATGACCGGCGCGCTAAACGAGCTGGACATCAACTTCTGGCAGCTCACCATGGACGGCTTTATGGTCGGCGGCTATCTTGCCGTCCCCAACTCGACGCTGATGGACGACTCCGACCTCCAGCTTGCAACGACGATCCTGCTGCTGCTCGCCTCTTCGCTGGCGAAGGCGATCGACAAGAGCATCTGGTTCGGCACGGGCTCGCATATGCCTGTCGGCATCCTCACCCGTCTTGCCGCGCAGTCTCAGCCGGACTGGTGGGGTAAGGATCAGAGCGCATTCACCGACCTGCACACCAGCCACATCCTGAAGCTGTCCATCACCGACAAGACGAGCACCGAGTTTTTCCGTCCGCTGATCGCGGCGCTTGCCGTTGCAAAGCCTGATTACTCAGACGGTCGCCTCGTGTGGACGATGAACCGCAAGACACATCTGGACCTCATGTCCCGCGCGCTGGCGTATAACAGCGCCGCAGCAATGGTCGCAGGCGTCAACAACACGATGACCGTTCTCGGCGGCGAGATCGTCGAGTGGGAGGTCATGCCGGACAACGAGATCGCGGGCGGCTTCCTGAGCCTGTACCGCAGCGTCGAGCGCGAGGGCACGGTTCTGGACTCCAACACGAATGTCAAGTGGCTGGAAAACCAGACCTGCTTCAAGGGTATGCAGCGCCGCGACGGCAAGCCCGTGCTCGGCGAGGCATTTGTGATCGTCAACTATGGCAACGTCGAGCCGACCACGACCACGACGTTCGGCAAGGACTACGCCAACAGTTCGATCGGCACACTGATCGTGACGACCGCTGCGGGTTCTGCCAACGGCAAGAGCGTTGTGACCGTCGCCGGCAACAGTGCCGGTGCGCTCAAGTATCAGCTCGCCGGTCAGACCATCCCCGTCGGCAACGGCGAGACGCTTGGCAAGACGTGGCTGGATATGCCGAGCAACAAGACCATCGACGCGACCACCGGGCAGACCATCACGGTCGTGGAGCTTGACGCCGACGGTCACGCGACTGCGGTCGGCTCGGGCAGCGTGACCGCGAAAGCCGGTAGCTAAGGAAAGGAGGCTGCACCATGTCAGCAGACCTGCGTCTTACTTACATGATGGTTGATCTCGGCATCCTGCAATGCGCTGATCAGCAGAAAATTTATCTGCGCGGTCTGCTGACCGCAGCCGACGCTTTCCTGCGCCGCCGCGGCGTCACGCTGGATGACAACAGCGATGAGGACGATCTGCTGGTCGGCTCTGTCGCTGCGTGGATGTACCGCGCGCGCGGCAGCGCCGACCGGGCGGCGCTGCCGAAGAATCTGGACGTCGTCATCAAGGACCGCATCTGTCACGAGAAGATGGGAGGCGCGCCGTGATCTACGACAAAATCTTGACCATCTGCACGCTGCGCCCCGGCAGGTCGCCCGCCGTGCGCAAGCTGGAAGAGGTCAGCTCGCATTTTTACTGCGAGCGCACCGTCTACGCCTCCCGGTATTACGCCGGGAAGCAGGCGGGCAGCAAGCTGGTGCGAATGGTGACGCTGCCGCGCGGTGTCTACGACGCGCCGATCGAGGCAGACCAGTACTGCATCCTGGAGGACGGCAATGTGTACCGCATCGACCAGGCGCAGCGCGATCTTGACCCGGACGGGCTGCCCGCGACGACGCTCAGCCTTGCTGAGCCGGAGGGAAAGTATGAGCTATACAAAGATCGAGACGGTGCTTAAAACCGTGCTGCCGGACGCCGTATACAAGGTGCAAGCGCCGGAGACGGCGGAGGACGGCACGCCGCTGCTGCGCTATCTCGTGTGGACGCCGACGGGTCAGCGGTTTTTTAACGCCGAGGGCTCGCCGTTTGCCACGACGTATCAGGCGGTGGTGACGGTGGCGACGCAGACGGAGGACGACGAGCTGCCCGCGCAGGTGATCGCGGCGCTCGGCGCGGCGCACATTCCGATGCAGCCGCTGGAGCACTCCTATGATCCCGACACCGCCACCTATTACACAGACATCCCCTGTGAGGTGATCTGATGGCACAGCTTGATGTACGCGAGTCTCAGGCGGCGCTTGCGCAGTCGATCAAGCGGCTTCAGGAAAAAAACCTGTTTACGGATGAAAATGCCGCAGAGATCCTGCTCCCCGCCGCCGATGAGATGCTTTCCAGCGCCAAGTCGGCATTTATCCAGAGCGGGCACAGCAATACCAAGCCGCGCCGGACGGGCGGAACGCTCAAAGCGTTCATGCGCTCTAATAAGGTGTTCAGAAATAAAAACAACGCCCCGTATGTATTTGTTTCGCTGAAAGGCTCAGATAAGCGCGGGCAGCGCTACGGCGCAAAGGCATTTATCCTGAACTACGGCAGACGTGCCGGTGGAAGGATAAATGCAGACTATTATCTCTCCAACGCTGTCAAGGCAACGCGCCCGCGTGTCAATCAGATGATGATCGAAAAGATCGAAGAAATTTTCAACAAGTAAGAAAGGAGACTGAAATGCCTCAGTTTGATCTCAGATATTTGCAGGTCGCAGAGTATAAGAAGAAAAGCGACGGCGCGACGGAGTACGGCGACGCCGTTTCGATGGGCGACGCGATGACCGTATCGCTGGAACTGCGCTTCGCCGAAGGGCGCGTCTATGCCGAATCCGTCCTCGCTGAGTATATGAAGAAAGCCACGGGCGGCACAGCGTCTGCGGGCGTCAAGTACATCCCCACCGCGGCGCAGAAGCTCATGTTCCGGGCTTATGAGAAGCAGCGCACCGTGTCCAGCGCGACTGTCAAAAGCGTAACGTTTGGCAAGAGCTCCACGGGACAATACGTCGGCTGGAGCTTCTATATGCCGGACATGATCGACGGCGTCGAGAAATTCACAGCGGTCTTTGTCCGCAAGGTGCTCTTTGGTCCGCCCTCCACCAACGGGCAGACGCTGGGCGAAAGCATCACCTTCCAGACGCCGACCACAACGGGCGAGTTCCTCGTGGACGATCTCGGCGACCTGCTGGAGGTGGCGACGCTCGACACCGAGGCGGCGGCAAAGGCATGGTGCGACGCGGTGTTCACGACCGCGCCGACGGCAGTGGCGGAGGGCGGCTGATGAATATTCAACCGCAGACCATAATCCTGGAGCTTGACGGGCAGACGCACTCCCTGATCTTCAATTTTAACGTCCTTGCGGAGCTCCAGACGCAGTGCGGGGAACTCCGGGGCGTGATGAGGACCGACTCGATCATGCGCAACTTCACGCGCATCGTCGCTGCCATGCTCAACGAGGAGGCGAACATCGCCGGGCTTGATGTCCGCTACACCGACAAGGAGATCGGGCGCAAGCTGGGCTGGAAGGATTTCCAGCGCTACAAGGACGATGTTTTTGCGCTGTTCATTGCCGCGATCTCCGACGAGGGTGACGAGGACGCCGTCCAGCCTGCTGAGGGCAGCGAAAAAAACGCACAGACCAGCGAAGCCGCAGCGACGGACTGAACTTCGCCTGGTATCTGAATATCTGGATCAATGTCCTAAAAAACGACGAAACCGTTTTCTGGCGGACAATGACGCCGGCGCGGTGCATGGCTTTATACCGCGAGTATTTCAAACTCGCAGCACCGCCCCGGCGTCATTTTGATGCTGCACCCACGGAGCAGTCCGCCGGAACGTCGTTGTACTCGTACCTGATGGGAGGTGGGTAAGTGGCTACCCCTGTTGCAAATCTGAAAATCAAGCTCGACGGCGAGGCGGAATACCGTCAGGCGTTGAGCAGCATCGACAAAGCCACAAAGGAGATCGGCAGTGAGCTGAATCTGCTGAGTGCGAAATATTCCAAAAATGGCGATAGCGTCGAGGCGCTGAGCGAAAAGAGTGAAGTCTTAAGCAAGAAATTTAAGACGCAGCAGGAACGCGTTGATGTTCTGAAAAAAGCCGTTGAGGAAGCGGAGTCGATTCAGAAAAAGGCGCAGAAGGCTTTTGACGAAACAGCCAGCACGCTGGATGCCGGAAGTGAAGAATACAAGGCGATGGCTGCGCAGGTGCAGAAAGCCGCTGACCAGACTACCGTTTGGCAAACGAAGCTCAATAACGCCACCGCCGATCTCTATAAAATGCAGGACGCGCTGGATGAAAACGCCGAAGCCCTCAAGAACGCCGGTGACGAGCTGGACGATGCCGCAAAGGCGGCGGAGGACTTCGGCAAGGCGACGGACGACAGCAAAAAGAAGTCCGACGGCTTCGGCGGCGCGGTCGAAAACCTCGCCGGTGATCTCGGCATTAAAATCCCGCCTGCCGCCCAGAAAGCCATTACCAAGCTGGGAGGCGTCGGCACGGCGGCGGGCGCGGTCACCGTGACCGTGGCGGCGCTAGGTGCGGCTGTTGTGGCTGCCGAGAAGAAGCTCATCAGCATGACGAAGGAGACCGCCGCGAACGCCGCAGAGCTGCTGAAGCAGTCGTCCATCACCGGGCAAACGACGCAGACCATCCAGGAGCTCACCTATGCCGGAGAGCGGCTCGGCGTGAGCTATGACCGTATCCAGGACAGTCTCAAGGAGACCACCAACAAAATGCAGGAGGCGCGCGACGGCAGCGAGGACGTTGCGGCTGCCTATCAGCGGCTTGGTATCCGCATCACGGACGCCAACGGTGAGCTGCGCGACGCCGAAAGTGTTTTTTACGAGACGATCGACGCGCTCGGCAAGATGGAAAACCGCACGGAACGTGACGCCATTGCGATGGACCTGCTCTCCGAATCGGCGCGCGAGCTGAATCCGCTGATCGAGGCGGGCTCTGGCAAGATCAAGGCGTATGCGCAAGAGGCTCGGGATATGGGGTATATCCTGAGTGATGAGGCAGTGACCGCGCTGAAGGACGTGGACACCGCTGTTAAGAATCTGGACGATACGCGCACGGGTGTGCAGAATAAACTCTCATCCGAATTTGCACCCTATCTGACAAATTTCCTCGAAGACACGCGGACGATGATCCAGGGCCTCGGCGAAACGCTGGATGAATCCGGGATCGTCTCGTCGTTTGGTCTCCTGCTTGAGACCTTCGGAGAGCTTGAGCCCGCTGCCGCGACTTTGGCAAATACGACAATTCCTGTTTTGAGCGACGTGGTCATTGGCTTTGCGGGGGCAATCGCTTTGGTCGCTGACGGAGTATCGCTGCTTTTGGGCGAGGAAGCCAATGCGCTGAAAGAGCTGCAAGATGGCATTGCGGAGGCGCAGCAAGCTGCCGCGGATGCTGAAATTGAAAAAATGCTCCGAGAAAACCGACAAAACAACGAGTGGCGCTCCGGCGGCGGCTTTGGTGGATTTTCCAAATCGTCGTATCAGGAGGGGCTTGACAACGCATACTCCGGCGCTGGAAAGAGGGGCACAATCTCAGGTTTTTACGACACGGCGACGAGCATCGGAAAGTATGCAAAAACATCGGACGCAACGGCGGCATCGCAATACCGCGAATACCTGAAGGATAATACCGGCTTTTTGAGCTTTGATGTGTGGAAGAAGCAGAAAGGCTACAATGCCGCCGGTACGGACTACTGGTACGGCGGGCGGACGCTCATCGGCGAGAACGGTCCTGAGATGGCGATCCTCCCGCAGGGCACGCGCATCCTCACCGCACAGGAGAGCCGCCAGGTGAGCGGCGGTGATACCTACAACATCACCATCCCCGCCAGCAGCGTCAAGGAGTTTGAGGACATCATCCGCATCGTCAAAAACCGCCGCAGAGTCGGCAGAATGGAGGGAGCGCTGTGAGCGGATATTTGGACGTATTTTACGGCGTCCATTTTGGCGTGGACGCCAATGAGCCGGATGACTACTCAACCAACGGTGGTCCCGGCTCTGGCCTGTATTATGTGCTGTCCGCTGCTGACTATGAGTCCGTTAAGTTCAAAAATATCACGGAATTTGCGCTTTTCGCGTTCATGCAGTTCAGCAACTCCGACTCAAATTTCCGCGAAAGCGTGGCAGCCTTAACAGCAACGGTATCAGAGCCGACCGGCTATGCGCAGCTGCCGGAGCGCAAAGCTCTAAGCGGCGGCACTGTGCAAATCGACCCGGATGACGCGGAATCGTATGTGCAGGTGTTTTCTGCCAGCGCGCCCAACGCGGACGCGCTGAAGCTGCTCCGCTTCGGTGCTCTGGTCTCTGCTTCTGAGGCGAACTGGCGCGCGGTGGACTGGAACGGCAGCGATGTGTCGCCCTATGCAAGGGTTTTTTACAGCGACGATACCGGGGTTCTTACCGTCAACGACCCGGAGATCGTGTCCAGCCAGAATGGTGAGATCGCCAGCCTGCGCAAAACGCGCATCTGCTTTGCGCTGACGCACAGCATCTCGACGATCGAGCGCGTGACGGCATCGCAGGTGAGCTTTGAGTGGACGGACAGTGATAACGCCGTGCACACGATCCCATGCACGATCATCTCCTCCGACCCGGACGCGATCGTCGTAGACGTCGATACCAGCGACCTGCCCGTTGGGCAGATCAAGTGGCGGCTGGCAGTGTATACGACGGCTGGTTATTCCTCAGAGCCGGTCTATTCGGACTACGTTGTCAGCGAGTCCGTCGCGGCTGCGATCTCGGTCAGCCCCTCGGGCGGCTATGTATCGCCCACGGCGAGCAACGTCTTTTCGTGGAGCGTCGAGCAGGCGGGCACAGTCCCGCAGACCAAAGCGGAACTGAGATGGCGGAGCGGCACATCCGGCACATTTCAGACGATCACGATCAGCGGCGCTACGCAGTCGTACACCTTCCCGGCTAATACATTTCCGAAGGGGACGATCCAGTGGTCCGTCACGGTGTACACAGAGCTTGGTGCGACCATCTCCCCCGGCATTATCAGCCTATATACGCAAGAGCCTGGCGCTACGGTCGAAGCCCTCGAGCCGAACGGCACGGTCGTCGAATCTACGTCTCCGATCCTCTTCCGCTGGTCGCACATCATCGAGACCGGCACGGCGCAGACCAAGGCGGAGCTGCAATGGTCCGCCGACAAAAGCACATGGACGGCGCTCGCTACGATCACCGGCTCGGCGCAGACCTGGACCGCCCCGGCGAACACCTTTACAGCGGGTACGCGCTACTGGCGCGTGCGCACCTACAACTCCGACAACGTCGCCAGCGCGTGGAGCGACGCGGCGACCTTCATCTGCGTGGGCGCGCCTGCCGCGCCGGTGGTCGTTATTCAGGAGCTTTCGCCTCGCCCGAGGATCTCGTGGCAGGTCGAAGGGCAGCAGGCATATCAGGTGGAGCTGGTCGGCGTTTACGCGGACGGCACGCACTTTGGCACGGACAAGCAGTGGCAGTCGCCGCTGTATCTGGCGGACGGCGACTACACCGTGCGCGTGCGCGTACAAAACGAGTACGGCTTCTGGTCGGCATGGGGCAGCTCGCCGCTCCAAATCATCAACACTCCCGGCGCAACCCTTCAGGCGATGGCGAACGCCGAGCGCGAGGTGACGTTTGTATGGCTGGCATTCACCGGCGATTTTGACTACTACATCGTCTACCGCGACGGCACAGCCATTGCCAGGACGACGGAGCTATTCTACATCGACCGCACGTCCATCGGGCAGGTCACCTATCAGGTGCGCGGCTGCTACGACAGCAGCGCCAACTACAGCCTGTCAGACCCCGTCACGGCGACAGTCAGCACGCCGAGCGTTTGCCTGTACGATCTGGACGCCGAGCAATGGGTGGACCTGCGCTACGATTCCAGCGCGCACCGCTCCACGGCGTACTCGCTGACGCGCGACATCCAGTATATGCAGCTCTCCGGGCGGGCGTATCCCGTGGCGGAGCGCAGCGAATTTGTGCAGCGCTCACTGAGCGTCCGATGCGTCTGCTTCACCGCCGAGGACAGGGCGCGGCTGCGCTCCATCCTCGGACATCTGGTGTGCGTCAAGACGCCGGAGGGCAATATGGTCACCGGCTACGTCGCAAACCTCTCCGAAACCTCAGACGATTTCTTCAGCACCTACAGCTTTAACGTGACCCAGGCGGACGTAAAGGAGGAGATCGACATTGACGAGGCGTGATGTGACCTACCGGGTCAACGTCCTGCGCGGCGGCGCGGAGCTGGCGCGGCTGGAATGGGAGAGCGGCAACGCGCCGAATGTGTACGTTGACCGCAACTCCGAGATCAAGATGAGCCTCTCCGGGAGCTTCCGCGTCCCTGACGGCGTCAATTTGCTCACAGACGAGATGCAGCCCGTCATGGTCGTAAACGGCACAGAGACGCCGCTGGGCGTCTTTCTGGCGGCAACGCACAGCCAGGTCGCGGACCGCTACCGCACGCTGACGCAGATCGAAGCATACGACCGCTGCTGGCGGCTGCAAAATATGCGCACGGAGCGCATCCTGCATCTTGCCGCCGGGACGGCGTACCTGACCGTGGTGCAGCAGCTGATGACGGCGGCGGGGATCAAGCTGATCCTCGCCACACCGTCGGACGCGGTGCTTGCAAGCGACCGCGAGGACTGGGACATCGGCACGACGTACCTGACGATCATCAACCAGCTGCTCGGCGAGATCAACTACGCGGACGTGTGGTTCGACGGGCGAGGGCTCGCGCACCTGTCGCCGTACAAAACGCCGAGCGCCGACCGCATCGACCACGCCTACAGCGCGAGCGACCTGCGCGGCGCAGAGCCGATCTCGCCCGACCGCAGCGATGAGGCGGATTATTTTAACGCGCCGAATGTTTTTGTACGCATCTGCTCCAACCCCGATCTGGACGCCGACATGGTCGCGACCTCGGTCAACGACTCGCCGACGTCGAGCATTTCCACCTTCCGGCGCGGAATGCGCATCGTGGACGTGCAGCAGCTCGACAACATCGCCAGTCAGGCGGAGCTTCAGGCGGCAGCAGACCGGGCGAAGAACGAGTCGATGCTCTCGGCGCGCACCATCACATTTGCAACGCTCAACGAGCCGGGGCACGGCGTGGGCGACACGATCTCCATCGACGACCCGCTGCTCTCCGGCATCTATGAGGAGACCGGCTGGACACTCACCATGGCGACCGGGCAGCTCATGCAGCACACGGCAAAAAGGACGGTGATCGCGTAATGGATCTCTTCGGCACGGCAAAAGCCGCCCCCAGCTCCGGGCAGATCGGGCTGGCAACGGTCGGCGCAAAATATACCGACGGCGTGAGCCTGATCTTTCCCGGTCAGACGGCGGCGACGGCAAAGCATTATAAGTGCAACGCAGCGGTCACGCTGGTTGCCGGCGACCGGGTGCTCATCGCCCGCGTCAGCGGCAGCGTGGTCGTAATTTGTAAAATCGGCAATCCTGCATAGCCAAATTTCCCAACGTTGGGAAATTTGAAGAAAGGAGGCGGCAGCATGAGCCTGAAAATCATGCAGGGCGACCAGTACGCCATTGTATTCAGCGGCACACAGGACGGTAAGCCGCTGGACATGACCACCATCGACGAGATCGAATTTACGGTGGACCGGCTGCGCAAGACGTACCCCGCCGAAGTGACGCTGGATGAGGAAGGCAACTTCCTCTTTCCGCTCACGCAGCAGGAAACTTTCGGCATTCAGCGCTCGTCGCAGCACGTCCAGATCCGCGTGAAATTCAAGGGCGGTGCGACGCCGACTGTGATCGGCGTTGACGTCGGGGACATCAGCGTCACTGACAGCATCAGCAAGGTGGTGCTGTGATGGCAATCCATTTTGACATCGGCAAAAAAACCGCCGAGCTCCGCTTCGACATCCGCGGCAAGCCTGCCGTGGCTTTTGCGATTGACGACACGCGCGTCATCCTTGCCGGCGGCGACAAGAGCTTTACGTTTCAGCAGACGGTGGCGGCAGAGCGGTGGGTGATCCGGCACGGACTGGCGAAATTCCCATCGGTGACTGTTGTGGACAGCAGCGGGCGCGAGGTCGTGGGCGACGTGCAGTACATCGACGCAAATCAGGTTGTCGTTATGTTTTCCGCCCCATTTTCGGGGACAGCATATCTAAACTAAGCGAAAGGGAAAGGAAACAGAAGAATGAGCAGAAAAATCGTTACAAATCTCGATCTGAATAAGAATCAGATCCAGAACGCAGTGATCCAGCCGCTGGCGGCGGCGCCTGCCAGTCCGGCAGACTATCAGATCTACGCAAATTCCACGGACGGGATCATCTATCAGTGGGACCCGAAACTCTCTCCTGCGGCATGGCGGCCGGTGGGCGCGGTGTACAATCAGGCGGGCACGACGGGCGCGGTGGTCGTTGGTCTGGACAAAAAGGGCGGCGTTGCCACAAAGAAGGTCGTTGAACTGACGCTGACGGATTATACGCCGGTCGAAGGCGGATATGTTGCGGCGGGCGATACCGTGCAGAAAGCCATTGCGGCGCTCGATGCGGCAGTCAAGAATGCGGTCGCGGGCGGCGGCGAGGTCAACCAGAACGCATTTTCCGGCGTGAAGGTCCCGCAGCAGAGCGAGAATGCGGAAACGGAAGTAGCGGGTCAGGGCGCGGCCGCGACCATCGAGGCGGGCGCGAAGACGGACGCCTTTACGATCGCATCGGGCGACAAGTGGACCCATGTGAACGCGGACACCAAGAGCAAGACCGTGAACATCGGTCATGCTTTTTCCGGCGTGGCCGTCGGTACCTACGGCGCGGCGGACAAGGTCCCGGCTGTGACGGTAGACAGTGCCGGTCATGTAACGGGCGTTGAGGAAAAGACCATCACCCCGGCGGCGATTGGCGCGGATCAGTCCGGCGCGGCGGCGGCGGTGCTTGGCAAAGACACGGACAGCGCGGCGGCGGCGACCGTTTACGGCGCGAAAAAGGCGGCTGCGGCGGCACAGGCTGCGGCGGAGGCTGCGGCAGAGACTGCCGGGGGCAAGGTGGCGTCGGTCGGCGCGACGGAAAACAAGGGCATTGCGATCGAAGGAACGGCCACAGCGCCGACCGTTGGCATTAAGCTCGACCCCAAGGAGGGCAATGCGGCGAGTCTTTCGGAAGCCGGACTTCTGGTGGAGGTCCCGGCTGCGGCGGAGTACACCATCGCGAAGCTGACTGCGGCGCAGGACGGCTATCTGGCGTCTTACCAGCTCCAGAAGGATGGAAATGGCGTCGGCGCGGTCATCAACATCCCGAAGGACTACCTCGTCAAGGACGTAGCAATCAAGGATTCGACCGGCGAGGCAGACCCCAGCGGATTCCCGGCGGGGACAAAGTATATTGATTTTACGGTCAATACCTACACGGACCCGCAGACGCCGTCCGAGAGCCACATTTACCTGAATGTGCAGGACATCGCGGTAGCGTACACGGCAGGCGACGGCATTGACATCAGCGCCGAAAACAAAATTTCCGTGAAGGTCGTGGCGGCGAACGGTCTTTCCGTAGGCGCGGATGGCGTGAAGATGGCGCTTGCGACGCAGACTGACGGCGGCGCGATGAGCGCGGCGGATAAGAAAAAGCTGGACGGCGTTGAGGATGGCGCGACGGCGAACACCATCACGCTGAACGGCACGCAAACCAAAACGCCGAGCTTCTACGCTCCGGCGGACGGCGGAGCAGCCGGACAAATCCTTGTGGCCGGCGGCGACAAGAAAGCGCCGACCTGGCAGGATATGCCGGAGAAATTCCACAAATATACCGCTGCAAACGCAGCCATTGCGGCGGCTGGCGGTGCGTTTACGTGGACGATTACGGCGGAGGCGCACGGCATTCAGAACCCGGCGATGCTGGCGCAGGTATATGAGGCGGCGACCGGCGCACAGGTGCTGGCGGACGTGGCGGTAAGCCAGACAAATTATGATGTGACCGTTACCATCAACGACACGGACGGCGCGGGTACGCTGGAAGCGAACACCTGTCGCGTGGTGCTGTTTGGATAAAAGCAAATACCCGGTCCCGGCGAAATGCCGGGG
>CALACZ010000191.1 GCA_937890735.1 uncultured Bacillota bacterium | reverse complement strand
ACCGTCACACGATTTCCAGTCGTGCTCGTTATGACCGCTTCGATACCACTCCATGGCATCACCGTTTCTGTCATATCCGAAACAGCTTGATTATTTTACACAAAGAAACGGTAAATGTCAAGTCTTTTCCAAACTATTTCTGCATGGCTTCGATACAGGCGTCCAAAACCTGCCCCGCCATGGGGGCGGCGACGGCGCTGCCCGCGCCCGCGTTCTCCACGAACACCACAAATGCCAGCGGATAATCGTCATCCTTGATAAAGCCCGCAAACGTCGCGTGGGCGGGCTTTCCTTCCTGCTCCGCCGTGCCGGATTTCGCGCAGACGTAATACGGCGGGAAGCGATCCGTGCCGTAGATCGTCACGACGTTATAGTGCATCATCGTCGCCATTTTTTCCGCCGCGTTGCTGCTGGCAAGCTGCCCGGTCGAGGTGCGCTGCGCGCTGTAAAGCGTTTTATCCCCCTCGGTGATGGACTCCACAAGATACGGCTCTGCTGCCTCGCCACCGCCGCCGAGGATACCCATAAAGCGCATATAGGCATAGGGATTGACCTCGATGGAATACTGCCCGATGCCCGCCCACGCGGTGTCGCCCGCGTCTGCCTCGGAAAGATCGACATTCCCGGCCTTCGTGTGGTAGCCCGCGCAGTCAAACGACTCGCCCAGCCCCAGCCTGCGCGCGTAACGCTCGAGCGTTTTTGCGCCAAGCTGTTCGGCGATGTTGCCGAACACGATGTTGCACGAGCGCGCCAGACCCTCGGAAAAGTTGATCTGTCCGTGCACGCCGCTGCAAATGACCTCCTGCCCGCCGATGATCTGCCTGCCGGCGCAGGTGAAGGTCTGCTGGTAAATATCCGGGATGGTGTCGATGGCGGCAACGCTCGTGACGAGCTTGAAGATTGAGCCCGGCGTGTAGGTCACATCAAAAAATCGGTTTACATAAACCCCTTCGTAACTGCCCGTCTCATCCCCAGCCACATCCGGGACGTTGTCGGGATCGTAGCTCGGCGAGGAGACCGCGCAGAGGATTTCGCCGGTCTTGTAGTTATACACGCCGATCGTGCCGCGGTAGCCGTCCAGCGCCTGCATGGCGGCGCGCTGCGCCGCAGCGCTGACGGTCAGCGTTGTGACCGCGCCGCCCGTTTGCGCGCCGTAGAGCCCGGTGAACTTGTTATAGCCGATCATACGCTCGGCGTACGCGCCGAGCATGGGCGCAGAGATATAGCCGTCGCGGTCGCCCAGCAGGTGCAAAAACGCCTTTCGCATCTCGGCGTCAGTGCTGTACGTCCGCCCCTGGCGAGTGTCGAGCAGTTCCTCCCCGCTGCTGTCGGTCACGACGCCGCAATTGAGATTCGCGCCGGTATACAGGTGCGGGCTGCCGGAAAACGCGACCCATTGGTCGGCGGAGATGAAGTACTCCACAAAAAACACGAGCGCGCCGAGCGCGAGGATTGCGGTGAGGACGAGCAGAAAAATGCGCCGTGCAGAGATCTTTTTCATGTGCGCGCCTCCTTTCCAGACGGCAGGCGGATGGCAAAGCTGGCGTTCTGGCGCGTATCGACCGCCTTGATAAACGCGAGCAGCCCCCAGACGCAAAGCATACTCGACCCGCCATTGGACACGAACGGGAACGTCACGCCCGTCAGCGGCAGGAAATCGACCGTGCCGAAGAGGTTCAGGATCGCCTGCACGATGAGGATGGTCGCGGCGGCAGCCGCGCCGATGGAATAGAAGCTGCTGCGGCTCTGCGGCAGCGAGCGGATGACGAACAGCACCAGAATGACCAGTGCCGCCACGAGCAGCAGCGACATCAGAAGCCCCCACTCCTCGCCCACGAACGCGAACACAAGGTCGGTGTCGGACGCGCCGACGTATTTGAGCCACCCGCGCCCCGCGCCGAGCCCGAACAGTCCGCCGGAGGCGATGCACATCATCGCACGCGTCTGCTGATAGCCCGTGGTGAGCGAATTTTCCCAGACGTGCCCCCAGCCCGCGAAGCGGCGCATGGCGTAGGGCTTGAATTTCAGGACGAACACGCCCGCAAAGCCCGTCCCCGCGCACGCCAGCGCGAGCGTGGCAAAATCGCCGGAGCGCAGGAATGCGATGACGAGGAACGTGCAGAAAAAGATGATCGCCGTGCCGAAATCGCTCATGAGCGCCAGGCAGCCGCAGATGGCGGCGGAATAGGCGATGAACAGGAACTGGTTGCGCCGCGTCATGAGGCGCTGCAAGGTAGACGCGCCCGCGAACACGAAGCAGATCTTCACCAGCTCCGACGGCTGGAACGAGAACGAGCCGAGCTGCACCCAGTTTTTCGCGCCGAATTTCTCCACGCCGAACACGAGGTTGAATGCCAGCAGCGCGATGCCGAACGCGGCGGCAAGATACCGCACGCGTTTCACGCGCTCCAGATTCCGCAGGAACAGCCCCAGCACGAGGAAAAATACCACGCCCGCCGCAATGGCGAGCAGCTCCTTTTTAAGCGCCGACGGGTCGCTGGAAGCGATGACGCACAGACCCATCGTGCACAGGAAAAACGCAAGGCTCTCCACCTCAAAGCCGCTGCGGCGCAGGAGCTTATAAAGCCCGAACAGCAGCCACTGCAAAACGACCAGCTCCAGCATCGCAGGCGCTGCCTGCGATGCGCTCACGCCGTGCGCCAGCAGCGTCAGCAGCGCGAACAGCTGAAAAAGCGTCAGCAATGTCACCGTAAGCCACGGGTGCTCCCCCGTGTCCGCGCGCGTGCGCACCGACGCCTGGATGCGCTCCTGCTCCGGCGTGATGGGCACGAGCACAAATTCCACGCCGCCGAGCGCGATACGGTCGCCAAACTCGACTACGCTCATCGACACGCTCTCGCCGTTGACGGCGACGCCGCCCTTTGAGCCGACGTCGGAAATGCTCCAGCTCCCGTCGTCATAGCGCGTGAGTACCGCGTTCTGGCGCGAAATAGTCGGGTAATCGAGCACCACATCGCAGTTTTTCGCGCGCCCGAGCAGATTTTCCCAGTGCGTGACCGGGATGCGCTCCCCATTCGGCGCGGCGAGCCACGCCCAAATTTCGGGCTCGGGCTTAAAAAACAGCAGCGAGCGCGCACAGCGGTACAGAAGGAAGCCCGCCAGCAGCGGGAACACAAACCGCAGTGCCTCGGCAAGCCAGGTACAGAACGCGGAAGCCTGCACAAACGCGCCGATCGTTTCAAAAAAAGCATCCATAGTAATTCCTCACCGCGCCGCCGCGCGGCAGTGTCAAAGTCTGCAAACACCCCTCACGGGCAGCCATGAGGGGTGTTGTTTTTTTGGGGGCATCACCGCCAATGCTGCGGTTTGAAAAGCGCGAAATACACAAAGTATTCCTGCGTTTTCCAAGCCTTGCCTTGACGAAAAATCTCTCGGCGAATCTGCTTGCCGAATTGTGCGGTGAAGCCCTTATTTCTTTGCGGGTTCGTCCGCTGCGGGTTCTTCCTCCGCTGCGGGCGCTTCCGCTTGCGGCTCGGATTCCGCCGATCCATCCGGCAGGTCCTCGACCGCGCGGATGGCGTAGTAGTCGTTCGTCACGGTCGATCTGTTCTTGCGCTTGAGCGTGGCGTTCACAGCGTCGCTGACAAGCATATAGATGACCGCAAACACCGGCACGCCCAGGATCATCCCGGCAAAGCCGAACAGGCTCGTTGCCACCGTGATGGAGATGAGCACCCAGAAGCCCGAAATACCCACGGAGTTGCCGAGGATACGCGGGCCGATGACGTTGCCGTCCACCTGCTGCAAGACGATGACAAAGATCACAAAATAGAACGCCTGCAGGGGGTTCACGAGCAAAATCAGCAGCGCCGACGGCACAGCGCCGATGATCGGACCAAAGAACGGGATGACGTTCGTCACGCCCACAACCGTCGCCACCAGCGCCGGATACGGCAGCTTGAGGATGAGCATCCCCAGATAGCACAGCACACCGATGATGGCGGAGTCCATGATCTTGCCGATGACAAAGCCGTTGAACACGCGGTTGATCTCGCGCCCGACATGCAGGATATGATCGGCGCGGGCGGGTTTAAAGAGCGCCACGACGATCTTTTTGCCCTGCGCCTGGAATTTATCCTTGGACGCGAGGATGTAGATCGAGGCAAAAATGCCGATCACGATATTTGCAAGGCTCTTGACCACGCTGAACGCGGAGGTAAAGACCGTTGTAAGCACGTTCTGGACGTCGTTCGGCAGACTGGTGCTGATCCATTCGTTGAGATATTCCTGAATTTTGCCGATCGCCATGTCGGCGTAATACTGAAGGTCGGGGTTGTCCGCCAGCAGGTTCGTCGCCCACTCCTCGATGCTGGTAAAGTACTTCGGCGCGCTGTCAACGATACCCTGAATGCTCTCACCGAGCTGCGGCAGCAAAATGGAGAAAAACGCGTAGATCACAAGCGCGGCAAAGATGAGCGCAAACACAATGGACACCGCGCGGCTGAGCTTTTTGCCCGCGCCGGGCTTTTTTTCGCGCTTTGTGAGCTTCGGCGCAAGACGGCGGTCCACCAGGCGCACGAGCGGATTGAGCAAAAAAGCGATGACCGCGCCGGAGATGAGCGGCGAGAGGATATTCAGAATGCTGGTCACGAGCTTGAAAAAGCCCGGCAGATCCGTAAAGACCACGACCAGAAGAATGCTGATAAAAATGACCGCGAGCGCCGTAACGCCCCACTTAAAACAGGTGCTGTCCCTGCGTTCCTTCATGCGCATACCACCGCCTTTTATACTGCTATTTAGATTACCATAATCCGACCGAAAGTGCAAGAATCCTGAATCGGCGTTTCAGAAATTATTTCGCAGCAGCGCGATCTCCGCAGCATAGCCCGCCAGATCGTTTGGCGTTTCCAGCACAACGGGCAGACCGCGCGGCTCGGCAAAGTGGAGCACGCACTCCAGCGCCTGAAGCCCAATTTCGCCGCGCCCGATGCACTCGTGGCGGTCCTTGCGTGCGCCGATGGGATTTTTGCTGTCGTTCAAGTGAATGGCGCGCAGGCGCGACAGCCCCAGCTCGCGGTCAAATTCAGCCAGCACGTCCTCAAAATGCGAAACGATGTCATACCCCGCGTCGTGCACATGGCAGGTGTCGAGGCACACGCCGAGCTTTTCCGGCAGCTTGCAGCGGTCAATGACGGCGCGCAGCTCCGCAAAGCGTCCGCCGACCTCCGTGCCCTTGCCCGCCATCGTTTCGAGCAAAACCGTGGTGGACTGCTCCGGCGTCATGGCAGAATCGAGCGTTTCGGCGATAAGCCGGATGCCCTCGTCCGTCCCCTGCCCCACATGGCTGCCGGGATGAAAGTTATAGAAATTCCCGGGCAGGTACTCCATGCGCGCCAGATCGTCCCGCATCGTCCGGCGGGCGAAGTCCAGCGTCGTGGGGACGGCGGCGCAGGGATTGATGGTATACGGCGCGTGGGCGACGATCGGACCGATCGCGCCGGAGCGCTGTAGTTCCGCGAGCGCCTGCGCGTCCGCCGGGTCGATGGCTTTCGCCTGTCCGCCGCGCGGATTGCGGGTAAAAAATTGAAACGTGTTCGCACCGATGGACAGCGCGGTCCTTCCCATCGCGGCAAAGCCGCCCGATGAGGAAAGATGACAGCCGAGATAGAGCATAGCGTTCCCTCCTAATTGCGTTTATCATATCATATCTCGCCGCCCTCTTGCAAGCGCGCCGCGCTTGCGGTACAATAAACCGTACAGGAGGTGGCACGATGGCAAAGTCGGACAATCAAAAGTTAAAGCTCATGCTCCTCGCGCGGCTTTTGGAGCAGCAGACGGACGAGGCGCACCCCATGAGCACGCAGCAGCTCATCGCCGCGCTCGCGGAGCACGGCGTCAAAGCCGAGCGTAAGAGCATCTACAGCGACATCGCGGCGCTGCAAGATTTAGGCATGGATATTTGCCTGCAAAACGGCAAAAACGGCGGCTATTACCTCGCCGCGCGCGAGTTTGAGCTGCCGGAGCTGAAGCTGCTGGTGGACGCCGTGCAGGCGAGCAAATTTCTCTCCGAGCGCAAAACGGTGCAGCTCATCCGCAAGCTCGAGACGCTGGCAAGCCGGTGGGACGCCGGACGGCTGCGGCGGCAGGTGGTCGTGACCGGGCGGGTCAAAACGATGAATGAGAGCGTTTTTTACACCGTAGACCAAATTCACGAAGCGATCGCCGCAAACCGCCAGATCCAGTTCCGCTATTTTGAGTGGGGCGTTGACAGGCAGAAGCACTTCCGTGACCGGCGCTACGTCGCCAGCCCCTACGCGCTGTGCTGGGAGAACGAGAACTACTACCTCGTCGCCTACTCCGAGCGCCACGGCATCACGCACTACCGCGTGGATAAGATGGCACAGCTCCAGATGCTGGACACGCCGCGCATCGTAAACGACGAAACGCGCGCGCTGGACGTGTCGAAATACGGCAAAAACGTGTTCGGAATGTTCGGCGGCGAGCAGATGCAGGTGAAAATGCGGTTTGAAAACGCACTTGCCGGCGTGGTGCTCGACCGTTTCGGTCGTGACAGTATGTTGATCCCGGACGGCGATTCGCATTTTACGCTGACAACAGATATTGCCGTCTCCCCGGTCTTTTTCGGCTGGCTGGCAGGCTTCGGCGGCGCAGCAAAGATCCTGTTTCCGCAAAGCGCTGTGGAGGCGTATTTGGAATTATGTAAACAAAGCATGGCGCAGTACGAATAGCCCCGTCGATGCACTCTGTCGCCACGTTTCGTCGTAACGTAGGGGCGGGGCTTGCCCCGCCCGCTTGCCGACGGTTTCGACCTTGCCGTCGTTAGTGCCATCCAAGGGCTTCCCTTGGTGACCAAGGGAAGCTGTCGCCGAAGGCGACTGAAGGGATCAGA
>CALACZ010000190.1 GCA_937890735.1 uncultured Bacillota bacterium | reverse complement strand
GCGAAGGACGGAGAGGGGCAACAATGACCGTACCGACCCTCTCAGTCGCCTGCGGCGACAGCTCTCCCAACGGGAGAGCCAAGGAACTTCTGCAAACCTGCCGATACGGTGCGCACCCATGCCTTCCCCCGGGGGAAGGTGGCTCGCGCAGCGAGACGGATGAGGGTCGGGAAGCACTGACGAATAGCTTTGCAGTTTCAGCTATCCACGAGTGCTCCCCGCCCCTCATCAGTCAGCCTTCGGCTGACAGCTTCCCCGAGGGGAAGCCATTTGGACTTTTGCAAATCACCGCTGCCTCATAAAGCGACGGGCGCTTGGTTTTATTCGGCTTCCTCGGGAAGTGGAAGGTCTACGACGATCGGCTCGTGGTGGACGGCGGGGAGGAAGGTGTTTAGAATGTCCTGCGTATGGATCGCCAGCGTGGAGGTGTTGATGCACGGGTGGCAGCCGATGCGCTGCGACTCGTAGATAGGCTTGTCAATGACGAGCTGGACGTGATCATCCGCGTCGTTCATCAGCCCCAGCACGCTGACCGAGCCGGGCGTGATGTTGAGATACTTCTCCATGTCCGCCGCGTCCGCGAACGACAGCCGCGCCACGCCGAGCTGCTTGGAAAGGTCCTTGGTCTTGAACACCTTGTCGCCCTCCAGCATCAAGAGGTAAAAATTTGTCTTCTGCCGGTTGCAGAGGAAGAGATTTTTGCAAATTTTCTCGCCCAGCACGCCCTCGACCGCCTCGCAGGCTTCGATGGTGTCGGCGTGCTCATGGTCGGCGCGGGTGTAGGGGATGTGCAGGCGGTCGAGCAGGTCGTAGCAGGCGACCTCTTTATGGAGGCGCTCCGAACAGTCGGCGGGACGCCCGGTGTAAAGCGTTTTGTCGAGTTCCATAGTTTTATCCGTTGCGGATGGAGAGATCCGCAGCGCTGACTCCTTCCTGATAGGGATTGCAGGCGCTGTTCACCAGATCGGCGACGCCCTGCGTGTCAAGGACATAATACGAGCCGCCGGCGATATTCATCGGCGTGCCGGGGAGCGTTGCGGACTGCACGTCGCCCTTGCAGAGCAGGACGGACTCCGCCAGCCAGAGGATATTCTGCGCCGAAAGGTCGGTGCTGACCGACTCGGTCAGCAGCTTCAGCGCCTTGGGCGCGTGCACGAGCTTCAGCGGCGAGACCCACTGGCTGAGCGCCGCGCGCATGAAATCGCGCTGGACATTCACGCGCCCGAGGTCGGCGTCGGCATAGCCGGAACGGAAGCGCACGAGCTGCATCGCCTGCGCGCCGTTTAACTTCTGCCGCCCGACGGACAGATCGATCTCCAGCCCCTGCGCGGGGTCGGAATACTGCATATCCACGGGCACGTCAAACGTCACGCCGCCCATGCAGTCCACCAGCTCCTCAAACGTCTCCAGCCCGATGAGCATATAGCCGTCCGGGCGGAAGCCGATGATCTCCGTCACGCGGGACAGAAGCTCCTCCATCCCCTCTTCGCCGCCGCCCGCCCAGCCGTAGGCGGAGTTGAGCTTCGGCACGGAGTAGGAGCAGTACACCAGCGTATCGCGCGGGATGGACACGAGGTGCATGGAGCGGTCGCTGCGCGAAACATTCAGCAGCATCATCGTATCCGTGCGCCAGCCGCCCTCGTCCGTGCCGCACAGCAGGATCGTAGAGCTGCCGCGCACGCGCTCACCAAGCCCTGCGTCCGCCGCCCTGGGCTGCCGCGCAAACACGACGAGCGCCAGCGCGATCAGCAGCAGCGCCGCCGGGAAAATGAGCCACCACGGCTTGTGTTTTTTGCGCTTTTGCGGGGCGTTTTCGCCGCACTCGTCCGCAAATTCCGCCGCCACGCGGCGGTGCTCGCGTGACTCGCTGCCGTCGCCCTGCTCGTAGAGCCACTGGGCATAGGCGGCGCTGTCCATCGGCGCGGTCTGATCGAGATCGGCGCGGCTGCGCTTTTTCTTCTGCGCCAGCGCCTCGGTCGCCTGTTCCTCCTGCGCCTCGCGCAGCTGCCGCTCCTGCTCGCGCGCCTGCCGCTCCTGCTCGCGCTGCTTTTCATACAGTGCGCGGCGCGCGGTCTGGTACGCGGGCTTGGACTGCTCATAGGCGGTCAGCGGGCGGAACACCTGCGTCGGCGCGTCCGGCACGCGCGAGGGCGTGGGGTCGGGCGGCGTCTCGCCGTAGAATTTTTCGTAATCGATATGGACGTCCGAAGCGCGCGGCGCATTCGGCTGCGGCGGCGCGGGAGTCTTTTCCGGCTCGTCGCCGAGAAGCTGCTTCACATCGTCCAGCAGCGCGTCGAGCTCGCGCTCGTCCGGCTGGCGCGGCGTTTCCGGCATTGCGATCCGCCCCCTTCCCTTCTGTTTTGACAGTTTATTATACCGTACCGCAGCCATTTTGTAAAGCCGCGCGGGAAGCATTTGAAATCCCGGCGTGCGTATGATATAGTAACAAAAATTCCGTTTTTGGAGGGAATGTCATGGGAATGGACGTCAGCATCGTCGCCTGCGGGAGCTATGATCCGGCGGAGTGCCGCCGCGCGATGGAGCAGGTGCTTGCGCCGCTGGGCGGGCTCGACTGGGTCAGCCCCGGGATGCGCATCGTCATCAAGGTCAATCTCGTCTCCGCGATGAAGCCGGAGGAAGCCGCCACCACGCACCCGGAGCTGCTGTGCGCGCTCATTGAGCTGCTGAAGGCGCGCGGCGCGTCTGTTGTACTCGGCGACAGCCCCGGCGGGCTGTATAACGCCGCGCACCTGACCCACGTCTACGACGCCGCCGGGATGCGGCAGTGTGAGGCGGCAGGCGCGGAGCTGAATATGGATTTTTCGCAGAAAACCGTGGAAAATCCCAACGCCGCCGTGGCAAAGCGCTTTACCTACACGGCGTATCTCGACCAGGCGGACGCCGTCATCGACTTCTGCAAGCTCAAAAGCCACGGCATGATGAGCATGACGAACGCCGTGAAAAACTTTTTCGGCGTGATCCCCGGCACGATGAAGCCGGAATATCACTACCAGTACCCCAAGGCGGAGGATTTTGCCGGGATGCTGGTCGATCTGGCGGAATATTTTAAGCCCCGGCTTTGCATCTGCGACGCGGTGGTGGGCATGGAGGGGAACGGTCCGACGCAGGGCACGCCGAGGAAGATCGGCGCGCTGGCGGCGTCGGCAAGCGCGCACAAGCTCGACCTTGCGTGCGCCGCGATGCTGGGCATGACAGCCGGCGATGTGCCCACGCTCCGCGCGGCGGTGCAGCGCGGACTGTGCCCGGAAAAGGTCGAGGACCTGCGCATCGCGGGCGATCCGGGCGCGTTCCTCGTGCCGGATTTTCAGGCGTCGAAGGCGCAGGGCTCGGTCTACTTCCGCTACGGCGGCGAAGGTCTCATCGGCAAGCTCACGGGCGCGGCGATGCAGTCCATCCTCACGCCGAAGCCCATGCCGCAGAAAAAGACGTGCATCGGCTGCGCCAAGTGCGCGCGCATCTGCCCCGCCAAGGCGATCAAAATGCAGCAGAAGCTGCCGCATATCGACCGCAAGGCGTGCATCCACTGCTTCTGCTGCCAGGAATTTTGCCCCGTGGGCGCGATGAAGGTCTACCGCTCCCCCATCGCGCGGCTGCTGAACCGTTAAATTTCTTGCCAATTGTGGAAAAACGTAGTATACTGCGAAGGATAGGGATATTCTGCCGGGTGTGTGAATGGGCAGACTCTATCGGGTGTGTGTAACAAATCGCAGTTTCTACCGGGCATTGCAACAAATGAACATCGCTGCACAATAGCGGCAAGAGGATTCGGCGAGAGATTTTGCCACAAATCGACGTTTGAAAGATGCAGGAATACTTTGTGTATTTCAAATCTTTCAAACGGAAGAGTTGGGGCAAAAGATCCGGCAAAGCCCGCAGGCGCTGTTGCGCAGGGATGTTCCCAAAAAGAAAGGATGACAGGTACATATGGGCATTTCCTCTTCTGCGCCGTGGCTCAAATACTATGACAGCACGCCGGCGCATCTGGATTATCCGAAAAAGACCATCTACGAAATGGTCCGCGCCGCTGCGGACAAATATCCGAAAAACGTCGCCTATGAGTTCATGGGCAAAAAGACGACGTATGCCGAATTTATGGAGCGCATCGACCGCACGGCGAAGGCGTTTCTCGCGATGGGCATCGGCAGGGGAGACCGCGTGACGATCTGTATGCCGAACTGCCCGCAGGCGCTCGACAGCTTTTACGCGCTCAACCGCATCGGGGCGGTGTCGAACATGATCCACCCGCTCTCGGCGGCAAGCGAGATCAAATTCTATCTCGATTTTTCCAAGTCCAGGGCGATCCTGACGCTCGATCAGTTCTACGGCAAGGTCGCGGGCATTCTGCCGGAGCTGGAAAACAAAGACACCGTGCTGCTCATCGCGCGCATCGTGGACGAGCTGCCGCCGGTGCTGGCGGTCGGCTTTGCGCTCACGAAGGGACGCAAAATTCCGCCGCTGCCGAAAAAGGGCAAGTATGTGCTGTGGAACGAGTTTATGCGCGTCGGGCGCAAGCGCGACCTGCCGCTGCCCAAGGAGTTCGGCAAGTTCAGCGACTGCGCCTCCATCCTCTATTCCGGCGGCACGACCGGCACGACCAAGGGCATCATGCTCAGTAACCTCAATTTTAACGCGTGCGGTCTGCAAACCATCGCCGCGTCTGGCTTTGCGCCCATAGACGGCATGAAGATGCTCTCCGTCATGCCGGTGTTCCACGGCTTCGGGCTCGGCATCGGCATCCACACCGCGCTCATCGGCGGCGCGACGTGCATCCTCGTCCCGCAGTTTAACGTCAAAACGTACGCCGAGCTGCTCATCAAAAAGCAGCCGAACATCATTCCCGGCGTCCCGACGCTCTTTGAGGCGCTGCTGCGCGCGGAGAATCTGGAAAATGCCGACCTGTCATGCCTCAAGGGCGTGTTCTGCGGCGGCGACAGCCTGTCCGTGGAGCTGAAAAAGAAGGTCGATACGTTCCTCAAGGCGCACAACGCCGAGGTCCAGATCCGGCAGGGCTACGGGCTCACCGAGTGCGTCACGGCGAGCTGCCTGACGCCGAAGGACTATAACCGCGTCGGCTCGATCGGCGTGCCGTTCCCGGATACCTACTACAAGATCGTAAAGCCCGGCACGACGGAAGAGGTCGATCCCAACATCGAGGGCGAAATTTGCATCAGCGGCCCGTCCGTCATGATGTGCTACATGGATAACCCCGAAGAGACCGAGCACACCCTCCGCCGCCACGCCGACGGGCGCGTGTGGATGCACTCCGGCGACCTCGGCAAAATGGACGACGACGGCTTTGTGTATTTCTCTCAGCGTATCAAGCGCATGATCGTGACCTCCGGCTACAACGTCTATCCCGGTCAGCTTGAAAACATCATCGACGGGCACGAAAAGGTGCTGCTGTCGTGCGTCATCGGCGTGAAAGACCCGTATAAGATCCAGAAGGTCAAGGCGTTCGTGGTGCTGCGCCCCGACTATGAGCCGTCGGATGCCATCCGCGATGAGATCCTGGAATACTGCCGCGGGCACATCGCCAAGTACGCGATGCCGTATGACATCGAGTTCCGCACCGAGCTTCCGAAAACGCTGGTGGGCAAGGTCGCCTACCGCGTGCTGGAGGAGGAAGAAAACGAGCGACAGGCAACCGCTCAGGACTGAACATACCGCGGGCGGGGCATTGCCCCGCCCGATCTTTAAGGGGTACGCGTATGGAACAAAAGGGACGTATCTGGGAGCTGGACGCGCTGCGCGGGCTGTGCATTTTGTGCGTGATCGCGGTGCATTTCATCTTTGATCTGAGCTTTTTCGCGGGCGCGGAGCTGACGCTCCCGGCGTGGTACGCGTTCATTCAGGAGTACGGCGGGGCGATCTTCGTCATTCTGTCCGGCTGCTGCGCCACGCTCGGCAGCCGCAGCTTCCGCCGGGGGCTCATCGTGTTCGGCTGCGGGATGCTCATCACGCTCGTAACGCTCGGAATGTACAGGCTGGGGCTTGCGGGCAAAGACGTGATCGTCCAGTTCGGCGTGCTGCACCTGCTGGGCGTGTGCATGATGCTCTACCCGATCCTGAAAAAGCTGCCGACGGGCGCGATATTCCCGCTGGCGCTGTGCCTCATCGTTGCCGGGTATCTCGTGCGCGATGTGCGCGTGCAGGCGGCGTGGCTGTTCCCGCTGGGGCTGACGACGGACACATTTTTCTCCAGCGACTATTTCCCGCTGCTACCGCAGCTTGGGTATTTTCTGCTGGGTGTCGGCATCGGGCGCACGGTATACCGCGAGAAAAAAACGCGCCTGCCCGGCACGTTTTCCGAAAGCGCCATTGCCCGCTTCTTCCGCCTCTGCGGCCGCCACTCGCTGCTGATCTATCTGGTCCACCAGCCGGTGCTATATGGGTTGACAGAGCTGGTCATGCAGATTTCGCGGTAGTTTTCATTCTTAGTCGTAACGTAGGGGAGGGGCTTGCCCCTCCCGGTTTTTTGCAGGTTTGTCCGCATTCCCAATCGAGCCGTAGGGGCGGGGTTCTACCCCGCCCGTGCGGTACAATGTTACAAATTTGGGCGCACCAATGCGAAACGGTATGCACCCGTAGGGGCGGATGCCTCTGTCCGCCCGGCGGCACACACCGGCAAACACAGATGCACCAATGCGAAACCGTAAAATGTTTGTAGGGGTCGATGCCCACATCGACCCGCACGGGGCACGCCTGTTTTTACGAAACGCCACGGCAAACCCGCGATTGCCCCAACGGGCGGACAGGGTCGTCCGCCCCTACAGGACGTTGTGCGTTTTCGCCGGTAGAACGTGCAATTTTGCGATTGCATCCTGCCGGGTCGATGTGGGCATCGACCCCTACGGGGATTTTGCGTTATCGCCGTTCGGTTGTGCGGGTTTGTGATTGCATTCCGCACGGGAGGGGCAGAGTCCCTCCCGTGCGCATCATCACAACTTTTGGCGCTCACTCCACCATTGCCGCCTCATACAGCAGCTGCGCTGCCTCCAGTCTGGTAATGCTTCCCATATTGGCAACATCCAGACTCAGCCCCGCCGTTTGGAGCGCGGCGGCGGCGGATTTTGCCCAGGTGGGGACGGCTTCATCCGTCCGGAGGGCAGAGACCGTCTGCGCCGTGTCCTGCGGCAGATCGAGGAGCTTTGCCACGATCACCGCCGCCTCCGCGCGCGTCAGCTCCGCCGTGGGGCGGAACAGCAGCCCGTCGTCGCTCGGTGTGCCGCCGATGACGCCCGCGCGCAGCGCGCTCGTGAGGTACGGGCGCAGCCACGCCGCCGCCTGCTCCTCATCGGCAAAGCCGGAGGTCAGCGCCGCGTCGTCCGGCTCGCGCCCGAAAACGTGCATCGCGGCGGCAAGAAATTCGCCGCGGCTGATCGTTTTCTCCGCGCCGAAGCAGAGCCTGCCCGCCACGCGCTCGCCGCAGAACGCGCCCGTCTCTTTCAGCCACATGGCGGCGTATTCGCCGTCCTCGCCGTGCAGATCGGCATACGTCGCGGCGTCGGTGGGTTTGACGATGCGCACGCGCACCGTCGCCTCGTCGGAGACATTCCCGGCGGCGTCGGTCGCGGTAAAGGTAAAGCTGTCGCGCCCGACCTTATTCTCCTTCGGCGTATAGAGGAACGTGCCGTCGTCATACAGCTCGACGCTGCCGCGCTTCGGCGCGCGGACGAGGGTGTATTCCAGCGCGTCGCCCTCGGCGTCGCTGACGTTCAGCGTGCCGGTGTTGGCGACGTTTTTATACGTCTCAAACTCGCTCCCGCGCGCGAGCGGCGCGGTATTTTTGCTGCCGGTCAGGCGGAACGAGAGCTGCTGCGGCAGCCCCACGCCATCGGCGCTGATGGGACGGTAGACGAGCGCGCAGTCCATTTTGAGGTCCGCCTCGGGGCGGATCTCCAGCGCGTCGAGCGCGGCGGCGGGCAGCACGTCTCCGGCGCAGATGGTCCGCGCCCCATAGACGATGCGGCACACGCCCTCCGACGGCACGGACGAGACGAAAATGCCGCCGTCCGCAAACGCCTCCTGCTGCGGAAAATCGCTCTGCGACAGGCAGTACACGCTGCTTTGCGCCAGAGTGACCTGCGCGGCGAGCGCCGGGAGCGCGCACAGCGAAAGCACGAGCATCAAGGCAAGCACACGGAAAAAATACGATTTTTTCAAAGGGATTACCTCCTGACTGTAAATGGATGTCAGTGGTAGTGTTTGCTATCCGCGGGCAATTATACCGAAAACAAAAAAATTCCGGCATGGCGGTCTTTGACCATCCATGCCGGAAAACTTTTCAGTATCTTGGGCGAATATAGCGCGCGTTGGAATCGGGCGCGGGGCGCATATTGATGCCGGAGACAAAGCCCATCGCGGCGAACATCGTGACGATGGAGCTGCCGCCGTAGGAGAAGAACGGCAGCGTGAGTCCCACGACCGGGAACACGCCCAGGCACATACCCACGTTGACCGCGATCTGCGACAGCAGCATACCCGCGATGCCCACGCAGATGAGCCGGTTCATATAGTTGCCGGATTTCACGCCCACATACACGCAGCGCGCGATGATCGCCGCCAGCAGCAGCAAGATTGCCAGGCAGCCGAGCATCCCCAGCTCCTCGCCCGCGGAGGCGAAGATGAAGTCGGTGTGCTGCGCGGGCAGCAGACCTGCCTGCACCATCGTTCCCTTTCCGAGCCCCTGCCCGGCGACGCCGCCGTTTTGCAGCATCCGCAGGCTGCGGTTCATCTGCCAGCGCACGCTCTGCGCGCTGGGATCGACCGTAGGATCAAACAGGACGAGAATGCGCTCGCGCTGATAGGTGTCAAAAAAGCGTGTCCAGATGATGGGCGACAGCGCCAGCAGCGCGCCCGCGCCGGCGAGAAACCAGACGATGTTCACGCCGCCGACAAACGCCATGATGACGAAAATGAGCAGATAGTTGAGCGCCACGCCGTCATCATACGACACCACGATGATGAGCCCCGCCAGCAGCGCCGTAATGCCCGCGATCTGCGCCACAACGAGCGGCGAGGAGAGCCTGTTCTGCTTGACCGCCATCGTTTTGGCGAGGATGATGATATACAGGACCTTGCAGATCTCCGCGGGCTGGATATTGAAGGGCAGGAATTTGAACGCCAGCCAGCTCTTGTTGCCGGTCTGACCCTCGACGCCGAAAAAGCGGAGCATTCCGATGAACAGCACGCAGAACACCAGCAGCAGCTCGCGCCGCTCGGCGATGATGTCCACATCCAGCAGCGTGAGCAGGACGTACAGGATGATGCCGAGGATGAGCGAGAGCGTCTGGATGCGCACATACCGGGCGCTGCCCAGATAATTCGTGGCGCTGGAGATGATGACGATGCCGAAGATCGTCGCCGTGACACACAGCAGCAGCAGCACCATATCTGCCTTGCGCGTAAACTCGCGGATGGCGCGAAAAATTGCCTGCATCGCCCCGCCTCCTTTCCAAAATGCAAAATTCGATACAGTGTATTGTACCAGACAAAGCGGCATCTGTAAAGTTTCTTTGCATATTGGGGAAAAATGTGTTAGGATAGGCGGGAAAAGAAGGTGACAGCATGGAATTTTTAACGCACAGCCCGGAGCAGACGCAGCGCGTGGGCGCGGCGCTGGCAAAAACGCTTTGCGGCGGCGAGGTCATCGCGTTTCTGGGCGACCTCGGCGCGGGCAAGACCGCCTTTACACGCGGACTTGCCGAGGGGCTCGGCGTGACGGACGCCGTCACCAGCCCGACATACACCATTGTAAACGAATATCTCACGGGGCGGCTGCCGCTGTTCCATTTTGATATGTACCGGCTGGGCAGCAGCGAGGAGCTGTTTGACATCGGCTGGGAGGATTATCTTGCGCGCGGCGGCGTGTGCGCCGTGGAGTGGAGCGAGAACGTACAGGACGCGCTGGAAGCGCCCATCACCGTGCGCATCGACCGCGTGTCAAGCGGCGGCGACGACTGCCGCCGCATCACCATCACAGGAGGCGAGCCGCTTGAACATCTTAGCCTTTGAATCCTCCGCCAAGGCGGCGAGCGCCGCGCTGCTCTCTTGCGGGCAGCTTCTGGGCGAGGCATTCCTCAATAACGGTCTGACGCACAGCCGGACGCTTTTGCAGCTTGCGGAGGAATTGCTTCAAAACTGCGACCTGACCGTCGATCAAATCGACGCCGTGGGCGTTGCGGCAGGTCCGGGCAGCTTTACGGGCGTGCGCATCGGCGTGGCGGCGGCAAAGGGCTTTTGCTGGGGGCGGCAGCTGCCGTGCTATGGCGTTTCCACGCTGGAGGCGATGGTGCGCGGCGCGTCGGTGTGCGACGGCGTGTGGTGCGCCTGCATGGACGCGCGGCGGCAGCAGGTCTATACGGCGGTCTACGCTGTGCAGGACGGGGAATTGTCCGTTTTGCTGGCGGACTGTGCCGTCAGTGTGGAGGAATTGGGCGCTTTTCTGAAAAAACTCGAAAAACCTGTTTTTCTGGTTGGCGACGGCGCGGCTTTGTGCTATAATGCACTCGGACAAAATATCCCGGCGCTGCGTCTGCTGCCGGAGCACCTGCGTCACCAGCGTGCCGCCGGCGTTGCGCTGTGCGCGCAGCGGATGCTGGATGCAGGACTGCCCGGCGACGCCGCCGCGCTCACGCCCAATTACCTGCGCCTGTCACAGGCGGAGCGTGCGCGCATGGAAGCACTGAAAAATGAATAGACGGAAAGGGAGTTTCACATGAGCCAGAATCAATTCGGACCGAAAGTACACGTTATGGACCACCCGCTCGTTGCGCACAAGCTCACCATCATGCGCGACAAGAACACCAGCGTCAAGGACTTCCGCGAGCTTGTCTCCGAGGTCGGTATGTTCATCACCTATGAGGCGATGCGCGACCTGCCGCTGACCACCAAGGAGGTCGAAACGCCGCTGTGCAAGGCGATGCTCCCGACGCTCGCCGGCAAAAAGATCGCCGTCGTGCCCATCCTGCGCGCGGGTCTCGGTCTGGTGGACGGCGTGCTGCGCATGATGCCGTCGGCGCGTGTGGGTCACATCGGTATGTACCGCGATGAAGAGACGCTCGAGCCGCACGTCTATTTCTGCAAAATGCCCAAGGACATCGCCGAACGCGAGGTCATGATCGTCGATCCGATGCTCGCCACCGGCGGCTCGGCAGACGCCGCCATCAGCGAGATGGAAAAGCGCGGCTGCACGAACATCAAGCTCATGGTGCTGGTCGCCGCGCCCGTCGGCATCCAGCTCATTGAAAAGAACCATCCGAACGTGGAGATCTACTGCGGCGCAGTCGATGAGTGCCTGAACGAGCACGGCTACATCGTGCCCGGTCTCGGCGACGCCGGCGACCGCATCTTCGGCACAAAGTAAAAAGCTAACAACGGGAGGGGCATTGCCCCTCCCGCGTTTTATATCAATTATGTGCTCTACCCTAAACGTAGTTTCATCTCGGCGGCGGGGCTTTCTTTGTCACTGCTATGGGCTGTTGCTGCAACCGTATGATTGGAGTAGGTTGACCAAGTAGGCTCGTAATCCTCGCTTGCCTGGTTGCCCCACAAATCCCAGTTTTCTCTGACGCCGCGCGCGAACAGCTCCAAATACGGTCCAGGCGAGCATTCCTCAATCAGCGATATAAACTCATCCGGCTTTCGGCTATGCTCGCGCTTCATGGAGCGAATCACGTTCACCTGTGATCTTCCGGGCTGCAACGTCCTGTTGTCACCGCCCTTGATCCCAAACAGCAGCATCTCGGTAACGTTTCTGAAATAAAACCCCACGCCGCGACCATCCGGGAAACCGTCTTTTCTGATCTTTTCCCAAATAATATTTGTTTTATACTCAAACCCCCATGCCTTCATAACTGCAAGACCGTCTGGCAAGAGTGCATTTGGCACCCACAGGTACAAATGGCACTTTTCATCTGCGGCAGCCGCTACAGGCATTTTTTTAATGTCGTCCAGCTTCATTGTGGAGTATCGGTTCAAACGCTTATGCTCCGGTGCCATTTTCCCTGTCCTGTTTGCAAACTGCCAAGGTGGGTCTGCATAAATCGTCCGATACTTTTTATCGCCAATAAACCCTAAAAAGTCGGCTATTGTGCTCTCAATGCTATAATCGTCAATCATTGTTTTTATTCAAATCCTTCTACACACGCCTTTTTAATGCCAACCGCCAAAATTGGGCAGCCGCCGTTCCTTCTTGCCTTCAAACGATATTCCAGTTTTCCAGTCCAAGTGGTACTCGCTCCATATTTCTGCTTAATCCCAAGCGCCATAAAAATATCATTCAGTTCTTCAGCGCGGGTTATGATAATTCCAACATCAATCAAACCGCAATCAAAATATGTGCGCATTGCCATCAGATCACGATCAAACGTCTGATCCTTACTGTTCCACTCCAGGTCAAATGCCACTTTTCCTTTCACAAAGTCAATATTATGACCATCAATATATCCTTCAATGAGTTTTTCATCATACGGTTTATCTAAAAACCTTCCCCGTGATTTTCCGCGCGGGAAGAGCTTTACCAATAAATCTCCCGTGATTCTGATTTCTCTCCAGCCGAGCGGATACAGCACATCATCGAATTTTTTAGGCATTGCCGTTTCGTTTCCGCCTGCCGTCAGCAGTTCTTCCCTTGTAATGTGAAACTGGCGCAAGCAGTTTTGAATATCATTCCATTCCTCCGGGAACGACTCAGACAGAATTTCAAGGGCATGACCATAATTATAAAATTCGAACTTATCAAACAGATCATTCATAATGTACTTTTCCATGATGCACCTCAACTTGACATCTATCAAACTGCACCGCCAATAACCACCATTCATTATATCTGGAAGCAAAAGCATTTGCAACTAAAAATCCCACATTACGACAGCTTGGCAGCTGACATCATTTTTTATTGACAAATCGCGCTGTCTGCTGTAAATTATACAAGTATGATTTTTACCCATGAAAGGAGCACGCTATGGCGGCTGGCAAGCATCTGTTGGGGCGCGCGGGCGGCTACCACATATTCGGCACGGCGAAGGTCGGCGAAAAAGGGCAGATCGTCATTCCCAAGGACGCGCGCACGCTGTTTGACGTAAAGCCCGGCGACACGCTGCTGATTTTGGGCGACGAGCGCAGCGGCATCATCGTCACGCGCCCCGACGTCATCCGCGACGCGGCGGCGCAGGTTTTTGAGGATCTGGAGAGAAATGGGGGAGAAAACAATGGAACTGTATGAAATGTACGCCTCGCTCGGCGTAAGCCGCGAGGTCTGGGACTATGGCGAGCGTGTCTTAGAGGGATTGCAGGATCGCTTTGCCGCCATCGACCGCACGGCGGAATACAATCAGGCAAAGGTCCTGCGCGCCATGCACCAGAACCGCGTGGATGCGACGTGCTTCGCCGCCACCACGGGCTATGGCTACGACGATCTGGGGCGCGAAAAGCTGGAGCGCGTCTACGCCGCGACGTTCGACACCCAGGCGGCGCTGGTGCGCCCGCAGATCACCTGCGGCACGCACGCCCTGGCGGTCGCGCTGAGCGCGAACCTGCTGCCCGGCGACGAGCTGCTCAGCCCCGTCGGCGCGCCGTATGACACGCTGGAGGAGGTCATCGGCATCCGCCCGTCCAAATGCTCGCTGAAGGAATACGGCGTTTCCTACCGGCAGGTCGATCTGCTGCCGGACGGGTCGTTCGACTATGACGGCATCCGTGCCGCCATCACGGAAAAAACGAAGCTCATCACCATCCAGCGCTCCAAGGGCTACGCCACGCGCCCGTCGTTTTCCGTCGAAAAGATCGGGCAGCTCATCGCGTTCTGCAAGCAGTGTAAGCCCGGCGTGGTGTGCATGGTCGATAACTGCTACGGCGAATTTGTCGAGCGCGGCGAGCCGTCGAATGTCGGCGCGGACATGATCGTGGGCAGCCTCATCAAAAATCCCGGCGGCGGGCTTGCGCCCATCGGCGGCTATATCTGCGGCACGGCGGCGTGCATCGAGCGCTGCGCCTACCGCCTCTCCGCGCCGGGGCTGGGTCAGGAGGTCGGTGCGAATCTGGGACTGCTGCCGGTGATGTATCAGGGCTTTTTCCTCGCGCCCACGGTGGTCGCCGCGGCGCTCAAGGGCGCGGTGTTCGCCGCGAATGTGTATGAAAAGCTGGGCTTCTCGTGCGACCCGAACGCGACGGAGTCCCGCCACGACATCATTCAGGCGGTCACGCTGGGCTCTGCCGAGCGGATGCTCGCCTTCTGCCGCGGCATTCAGGCGGCAGCGCCGGTGGACAGCTACGTCACGCCCGTGCCGTGGGCGATGCCGGGCTATGATTCCGAGGTCGTGATGGCGGCGGGCGCGTTCGTGCAGGGTTCGTCCATCGAGCTGTCCGCCGACGGTCCGATCCGCCCGCCCTACGCCGTCTACTTCCAGGGCGGTCTGACGTGGTATCACGCGAAGCTCGGCATCCTTATGAGCTTGCAGAAACTTGTAGAGGCAGGACTGGCGGAGCTGCCGAATTAAATTCGTGCCGCAACGCGGCACACCGCAATCATTCATCATTCATTATTCATCATTCATTAAAGAGGAAACAACTATGTGGTTCTGGTTATCTCTCATCACGCTCCTCTGCTGGAGCGGTTCGGATCTGTTCTCCAAGATCGGCTGCCGGGACGCTTCGGACAAGCTGGGGCATCTGAAAATGGTCATCGCCGTGGGCGTTGTGATGGGTCTGCACGCGGCGTATGAAATTTTCATCGGCGGCGCAGTCGTAACGTGGCAGGTCATCTGGACATATCTGCCGGTGTCGCTGCTGTACATCGGCTCGATGACGCTGGGCTATATCGGTCTGCGGTACATTGAGCTGTCCATCTCATCGCCCATCTGCAACGCCTCCGGCGCACTGGTGGCGGTCATGAGCCTGCTCTCCGGCAGTCTGGACGAGGACATCACGGGCTCGACACGCGTGCTCGTCATCGGCGCGGTGGCGCTGGTGTGCGCGGGCGTGATCGGTCTGGGCGTTGTGGAGGCAAATGAGGACGATGCGCTGCGCGCCGCGCGGCAGGAGGCGTCCAACTATAAATACGCCAAGTCGTGGCTGGCGCTGTGCCTGCCTGTCGCCTACTGCCTGCTGGACGCGGCGGGGACGTTCGCCGACTCGCTCGTGCTGGAAACGCTCAACGAGGATTCCGCGAACGCGGCGTATGAGCTGACGTTTTTGGCGGCGGGCGTTCTGTGCTTCATCTATGTGGTGCTGATCAAAAAAGACAGGCTCGTGCCAAAGATGGAAGCGCCGAAGTACGTCGGCGCGATCTTTGAGACCGCCGGTCAGTTCGCGTACATCTACGCCATCGGCGACAAGGCGCACGTCGCGCTCTCCGCGCCGATCATCTCGGCGTACTGCGTTGCCTCCGTGGTGTGGAGCCGCCTGTTCCTGAAGGAAAAGCTGTCGTGGAAGCACTACGCGATGATCGCGCTCGTCGTGGCGGGCATCGTCATCCTCGGCGTGTTCGACATCTAAGTTGGGGCAGCACCGCACAATTGCGTCCTTGTGCCGAATTGTGCGGTGTTGCCTTGAGCAAGAATCACCCGGTTTGGGCGGTATTGTGCAAAATGTGCACAGCCGCCAAAACCGGGTGCATATTTTTATGCAACATTGCTTCTTTACATTATCACATCACCATGGTAAAGTATCACCATGATAACGAAGCAGTCAAACTGCTGCTTCCCACAAAAAAATTGACCGCAAACGACCATCAAGGAGGAACTGAACATGAAAAAGATCATCGCGATCATGCTGGCAATTCTGATGCTCGCATCCGTGACCGCCTGCGCAGACAAGCAGGCTCCCACCGCCGCTGAAAGCGACAAGGACTACGTCGTCGGCAAGGGCAAGCTCGTCGTCGGCATCACCGACTTTGCCCCCATGGACTATCAGGAAAACGGCGAATGGATCGGCTTTGACGCCGACATGGCAAAAGCCTTTGCGAAGTCCCTCGGCGTGGACGTCGAGTTCGTCGAGATCGACTGGGACAACAAAATTCTCGAGCTCGACAGCAAGACCATCGACTGTGTTTGGAACGGCATGACGCTGACCGATGAGGTCACGTCCTCCATGGAGACCTCCAACGCCTACTGCAACAACTCCCAGGTCGTCATCGTCCCCGCCGACAAGGCTGCTGAGTACACCAGCGTTGAGGCTTGCAAGGATCTGACGTTCGCTGTGGAATCCGGCTCTGCCGGTCAGGCGGAGGTCGAGAAGCAGGGCTTCGCCTTCACCGAGGTCAAGGATCAGGCGACCGCGCTGATGGAAGTCGCCGCCGGGACGTGCGACGCGGCAGTCATCGACTCGCTGATGGCGGGCGCGATGGTGGGCGCAGGCACGAGCTACGAAAACCTGAGCTACACCTTCAGCCTGAACGCCGAAGAGGGCGAGCAGTACGGTGTCGGCTTCCGCAAGGGCTCTGACCTGGCAGCGGCGCTCAACGACTTCTTCAAGTCCGCCTACGCTGACGGCAGCATGACCGCCTGCGCCGAGACCTACGGCATCCAGGCAGCCCTCATTGCTCAGTAATTTAGTGGGCAGCACCACGCGATCATCAAAGAACTTCCGCAGCCATATAAATCCCCCCGCGCTCCCCGGCGGCAGACCCGCCGGGGAACGTGCGCGTTTCCTCCCCATATTTTATAGATACAGGCGGTACATCCTATGACGTTTTCCGAACAATTCCCGATCGTATTGCAGGCGCTGAACGCCGGCTTTTTGCAGACGCTCAAGCTCTTTGCCGTCACGCTCATCGGCGCGATCCCGCTGGGGCTCATCATCTCCTTCGGCTCGATGTCGCGCTTTCGTCCGCTGCGCTATCTCGTGCGGCTGGTCATCTGGGTCATCCGCGGCACGCCGCTGATGCTCCAGCTGCTCATTTTGTTCTTTTTCCCAGGGCTCGTGCTGAGCAAAAACATCTGGGGCAGCGGCGAGACGGGGCGCTTCCTCGCCTCCGCCATCGCGTTTGTGTTTAACTACGCCTGCTACTTCTCCGAAATTTACCGCGGCGGCATTCAGGGCGTGCCCAAGGGGCAGCAGGAGGCCGGGCAGGTGCTGGGCATGACGAAGGGGCAGATCTTCTTCAAGGTCACGCTGCTGCAAATGATCAAGCGCATCGTGCCGCCTATGTCCAACGAGATCATCACGCTCGTGAAAGACACGTCCCTCGCCCGCATCATTGCTTTGCAGGAGGTCATCTGGGCAGGACAGGCGTTCATGAAGGG
>CALACZ010000189.1 GCA_937890735.1 uncultured Bacillota bacterium | reverse complement strand
GTAGGAGTTCGTGATGTAGTTTTTGTCCGTGATGCCCTCGATCACGCCAAAGCGCTTTTGCAGGCACTGCGCGAATTTATACGTCGTAGACTCCAGCGGCGTGCCGTAGAGGGAGAAGTCAATGTCGGTGGCTTCCTTCCAGCGCTTGCAGGCGTCGTTCATGTGCTGCATGATCTCCAGCGCGAAGGGCGTTGCGGCGGGGTCGGTGTGCGATTTGCCGGTCATGTATTTGACGCACTCATACAGCCCCGCATAGCCCAGCGAGATGGTGGAGTAGCCGCCGTAGAGCAGCTTGTCGATCGGCTCGCCCTTGGGAAGGCGCGCCAGCGCGCCGTACTGCCACAGGATGGGCGCGGCGTCCGAGAGCGTGCCGAGCAGGCGGTTGTGGCGGCACATCAGCGCGCGGTAGCACAGGTCCAGCCGTTCGTCAAAAATCTTCCAGAATTTATCGAGCGCGCCGCCGGAGGACAGCGCCACGTCCGGCAGGTTAATGGTCACGACGCCCTGATTGAAGCGTCCGTAATATTTGGGCTTGCCCGGCTCGTAATTGCCGGCGTTGGCGACGTTGTTCCAGCCATTGCCGGAGCGGTCGGGCGTGAGGAAGCTGCGGCAGCCCATGCAGGTGTACACGTCGCCGTGACCCGGCGTCTCGCCCTTGGAGAGCTTGAGCTCGCGCATTTTCTTTGCCGAGATGTAGTCGGGCACCATGCGCTTGGCGGTGCACTTGGCGGCGAGCTTCGTCAGCTCCCAATACGGCGCGCCCTCGTGGATGTTATCCTCGTCGAGCACATAGATGAGCTTGGGGAACGCCGGGGTGATCCACACGCCCTTTTCGTTCTTCACGCCCTGGATGCGCTGCTTGAGCGTCTCTTCGATGATGATGGCAAGATCGTGCCGCTCCTGCTCGCTGCGCGCCTCGCCGAGGTACATGAACACGGTGATGAACGGCGCCTGCCCGTTGGTGGTCATGAGGGTAACGACCTGATACTGGATGGTCTGCACGCCGCGGCGCACCTCGTCGCGCAGGCGCTCCTCCACGACGCGATCGACCGCCGCCTCGTCCGGCGCAACGCCGAACGCGGACAGCTCCTCGAGCACGGACTTGCGGATCTTCTGCCGCGATACGTCCACAAACGGCGCAAGATGCGTCAGAGAAATGGACTGACCGCCGTACTGGTTGGAGGCGATCTGCGCGATGATCTGGGTTGCGATGTTGCAGGCTGTTGAAAAGCTGTGCGGCTTTTCGATGAGCGTGCCGGAGATGACCGTACCGTTTTGCAGCATATCCTCCAGGTTCACAAGGTCGCAGTTGTGCATATGCTGGGCAAAGTAGTCCGCGTCATGGAAGTGGATGATGCCCGCCTCGTGCGCCTCCACAATATCCTGCGGCAGCAGCAGACGCCTGGACAGATCCTTGGACACCTCGCCCGCCATATAGTCGCGCTGGACGGAGTTGACGGTGGGGTTCTTGTTGGAGTTTTCCTGCTTGACCTCTTCGTTGTTCGACTCGATGAGCGACAAAATTTTGTCGTCGGTCGTGTTGGATTTGCGCACGAGCGTGCGGGTATAGCGGTAGGTGATGTACTTTTTGGCGACCTCATACGCGCCGTGCGCCATGATCTGGTGCTCGACGAGATCCTGAATTTCTTCCACGCTCAGCGCGCGGTTCATCGACTGGCATGAGAGCTCCACGCTCTCGGCGATGCGGCGGATCTGCATCGGCGTGAGCCGGTCCTCCTCCTCCACAACATTGTTCGCCTTGGTGACGGCGGAGATGATCTTCATCAGATCAAACGTCGCCTCCGAGCCGTTTCGCTTGATGATCTTCATGGGTAAACGCTCCTCTCTTCTCAAAACGCGGGAAATCCGTAACAAAATGATACTAAATATAGAAAGTGATCTGCAAACCGACCACAATATCTTGTGCCGCTGCATGGAAAACTATACACAAAAAACCGGGTGCTGTCAAGAGCTGTTTCACAGATATTGCGCAGTATTTTTTCGTGAAACACTATATCTTGTGTTTCACGGCAAAAAGCAGTTGCGCAGCGCACAAAACCGTGCTATACTTGCCGGGAAGAAGGGAGGGGCGCGCATGAATTACGCCAGCATCAAGCCCTGGGACATCGCCAACGGACCGGGCGTGCGGGTGAGCCTGTTCGTCTCCGGCTGCACGCACCACTGCAAGGACTGCTTCAATCCCGAAACGTGGGATTTTGACTACGGCGCGCCGTTTGACGAGGCGGTCGAGGAAAAAATTCTCGACCTCATGGCAAAGCCCTACATCCGCGGCATCACCTATCTCGGCGGCGAGCCGTTTGACCCGCGCAATCAGCCCGCCCTGCTCGCCCTCACGCGCAAGCTCCGCGCGCGCTTCCCGGAAAAGACCGTCTGGTCGTTCACGGGCTATGTGTATGGCAAAAATCTGCCGCAGGTAGACGGCGTGACGCAGGAGCTGCTGGGGCTTCTGGACGTACTGGTGGACGGACCGTTCATCGCGGAGAAGAAAAATCTGGCGCTGCGCTTTCGCGGCTCGGAAAATCAGCGGCTCATCGATATGCCGCAGACATTAAAAACCGGCGCAGTCGTTTTATGGGACGAAGCGCAGTAAGGAGAACACCATGCTGAAGATCAAGATCCACTATTTTTCCCCCGACGCGCCGCGTCTGAAGATCACCGACAAGGGCGACTGGATCGACCTGTACTGCGCCGAGACGATGGAGCTGCACGCGGGCGATTTTGTGCTCGTGCCGCTGGGCGTTTCGATGCAGCTGCCGGAGGGCTACGAGGCGCGCACCGCGCCGCGCTCGTCCACATTCAAGCGCTGGGGCATTTTGCAGGCAAATTCCGTCGGCGTGATCGACAACAGCTATTGCGGCACGAATGACGAGTGGAAGCTGCCCGTCTACGCCACGCGCGACACCGTGCTGGAAAAGGGCGACCGCATCTGCCAGTTCCGCATTTTTGAAACGCAGCCCGCGCTGGAATTTGAGGAGTGCGAGCAGCTCTCAGACACCGACCGCGGCGGCTTCGGCTCGACCGGCAGAAAATAAGCAAACATACGCAAAAACAGCCGCGGGCGCTGCCCGCGGCTGCTGCTTTTTATTTCTTCTTTTCGGCGTTTTGCAGCTTGATCTGCCGCCTGTTCAAAACCTCCTCGCTCATGGGCTGAATATCGCCCGCGCGCTGGAGCGCCTGCTTGGTGAGCATCGGTCCGATGAGCTCATAGATGAGGATAGCGAAGAGCGTGATGTTGCAGATGAGCTCCCCCGCCTCGCCGAGCTCACGCGCGGTCACGCACATCCCCAGCGCCACGCCCGCCTGCGGCAGGAGCGTGATGCCGAGGTTATGATACACGCTGCGGCTGCATCCGAGCGCCCTGGCGCTGCAATACGCGCCGAGGTACTTGCCCGCCGAGCGCGCCGCAACATACAAAAGACCCAGCAGCACGATCATGAGATTTGCGAACACGTCCAGTTCCAGCTCCGCTCCGCTGAGCACGAAAAACAGAGCAAACAGCGGAGACGTCCAGCGATCCGCCTTTTCCATCAGCTCGTCCGAGAGCGGACAGAGGTTACAGAACATCGTGCCGAGCATCATGCACACCAGCAGCGACGAGAAGCCGACCGTGACCGGTCCGATCGTAAACTCCAGCTTCGCCAGCGACACCGTGAGGAACACGAACGCGATGGTCATGTTCAGGCGGTTGGTGTTGGAGTTGAAGAGCTTTTCGATCTTCGTGAGGATCGCGCCCATCAGCGCGCCCAGCCCCAGCGACAGCACGATCTCCACGATGGGGTTGACCAGAATGGAGATGAGGTCGAACGAGCCGACGTGCATCGCCTTGGCAATGCCGAACGACACCGCGAACACGACCAGACCCACCGCATCGTCCAGCGCGACGATGGGCAGCAGCAGGTCGGTCAGCGGACCTTTTGCCTTATACTGCCGCACGACCATGAGCGTGGCGGCGGGGGCGGTGGCGGTGGCGATCGCGCCGAGGGTGATCGCCTGCTCCACATCCAAAAGCTGCGGGAAGAGCAGATGGAAGCCGAGCAGCGCGAGGTCTACCAGCACCGTGGCGGTCAGCGCCTGCACGATGCCGATGATGGTTGCCTGCTTGCCGGTCTGCCGCAGCTGCGAAAGGCGGAACTCATTGCCGATGGAAAAGGCGATGAAGCCCAGCGCCACGTCGGAGATGAGGCTGAGCTGCTCGACCTCCGCCATGGAGGTAAAGCCCAGCCCCTCGATGCCGAGTCTGCCGAGGCAGAACGGTCCGATGAGCACGCCCGCGACCAGATACGCCGTCACCGACGGCAGTCCAAGCGGCTTTGCCAGCCGCGTCATCAAAAGTCCCGCCAGGATAGCGACGGACAAAGAGAGTAGAATTTGCATAGTAAAAACCTGCGTTTTCTCAAAAAATGAGCTGCCATTCAGCAACGCAGGCTATTATAGCACTTTGGGCGCAAATTGCAACGGGTTTTTCATCCGCTCCGCCGCTTTTTTCGGCGGAGCGGGCGGCGCTTAAAATGGGGAGCGGTTTTCCGCTCCCCGCCCTTCATGTAGCTCAGCCGTCGCAGCCGCAGCCGCAGCCGTTGCCGCAGGAACTGCCGCCGTTGCCGAGCACGAAGATGATGACCAGAATGATGATCCACCACCAACTGTTGCCAAAGGCGCAGATGCCGGAAGAATTACAAGACATAATGAAACCTCCTGAAATAATGTCGTAGCGAATCTCGCCCGCTCATTCCATGTTATGCAGGCGGCTCAAAACGGTGCGTCCGGCGCGTAGATTTCTTCCAGCGAGCCGAAGCGGTAGCCCGCCTCTTCCCAGCGCGTGAGCAGCTCATCCAAAATCGCCGCGTTCGTGGCGGACGTGCTGTGCAGCAGCACGATCGCGCCCGGATGCGTGCGCGGCAGGAGCTTGGAAAATGCCTCTTCGGCGGTGGGCTGGTCGTCCTGAAGCCAGTCAACGTAGGCAAGACTCCAGAACACCGTCCGATACCCCAGCGCCTGCGCCATGCGCAGATTGTCCTCGCTGTAAACGCCCTGCGGCGGGCGGTAGTATTTCTGCATCGTCTGCCCCGTGAGCTCGCGGTATTTTTCCGCCACGCTCGTCAGCTCTTCGGTGAACGTCGCCTCGTCCGCGATGCGGGACATATCGTAGTGATGCCAGGTGTGATTGCCCACCAGATGTCCCTCGTCCGCCATGCGCTGCACGAGCTCCGGCGCGGTCTGCAGATAGTTGCCCACGACAAAAAACGCCGCTTTGGCATTGTGTGCCTTCAGCGTGTCGAGGATCTGCGCGGTGCAGCCGTTTTCGTAGCCCGCGTCAAAGGTGAGGTAGAGCACCTTCTCGTTCGTGTCACCGAGATACACCGCGTCGTACTGCCGCAGCGCCGCAGCGTCGGCATTGCCGATGGGCGCTTTGCCCTCCTCGCGGAAGCTCAGCCCCCACGAGCCGGTCTCGATCGCGTCATGCAGACCGAACATCGCCGAAACGCCGCCGCAGAACAGCACCACCGCCAGCGCGACCGCCAGCAGCCGCGCATTTTGCCGGATAAAACGGATCATAGAAACACCCCCGCTCTATCCTATGGCGCGGCGGACGGGCGCAGACCCGCCCGGGCAGGTTTTTCTGCGCCGGGGATTGACAGCGGCGGCGCGGTGCGGTACACTTCCGATAGTATTTTGAGAATCGGAGGATGCACGATGGGTCACGCAGAAGAAGTTGCAAAATTCGCCGCCATTCTGGAGCAGAAGGGGCTTTTGAGCGGCATTGAGGGCAATGTGTCGGTCATCGACCGCGAGACGGGACATATTTTCATCACGCCCTCGCGGCGGATGAAGCTGCTGCTCACGCCGGAGGATATTTGCGTGGTGGATGCAGGCGGCGAGCAGATCGGCGGCAGCGGACGGCGGTCGAGCGAGTTTTTCCTGCACGAGGCGATCTACCGCGCCCGCCCGGACGTCAGCGCCGTCGTGCACAGCCACAGCCCGTATCTCACGGCGTATGCGCTGCGCTATGAAGACCTTGTTGTGCCGGAGACGGCGTCGATCCGCGGCTTTTTCCCGCGCATGGTGTGCCTGCCCTTTGGGCAGCCGGGCACGCATGAGATCCACCGGGGCATCGAAAACGCGCTGGCGCAGTGCCCGGTCTGCCTGCTCGGCGGACACGGCGCGGTGAGCGCCTCCGCCACGCTCGAGGACGCCGCCGCCCTCCTCTGCGCTGCAGAGAATACCGCAAAGGCGCTTTGGGTGGCACGGACGATGGGGTAAATGCACAGTCACTTGCGCTCTACAAGTTTTGACCGTGCTATCGCGTTTCGTCGTAACGTAGGGGAGGGGCTTGCCCCTCCCGCTGGTAGGCAGCGGCAGTTTTTGCACGCACCGTAGAGCGGAATGCACCAAATGGCTTCCCCTGGGGGAAGCTGGCAGCCGCAGGCTGACTGATGAGGGTCGGGGAGCACTGACGGATAGCTTTGCAGTTTCAGAAAATCATAAATGCTCCCCGACCCTCATCCGGCGCTTCGCGCCACCTTCCCCGAGGGGAAGGCATGGGGTGCGCACCATGCTGGCGAGCTTGCAGAAGTTCCTTGCCTCCCCCTTTGGGAGAGCCAAGGAACTTCTGCGAATCGGCACTGCAGTCAAAAAAGACGTCCCTCCCGGGACGTCTTTTTTCATTTTATTTCTTCTTCGAGCTGCCAAGGTAGGCGGCTTTGACCTCCTCGTTTTCCAGCAGCTCCTGACCGGCGCCCTGCATGAGGATCGTGCCGTTCTGGATAACGTAGGCAAGGTCGGCGATCTTGAGCGCCATGTTGGCGTTCTGCTCGATGAGCAGGACCGTGATGCCCTGTTTGTTGATCTCGCGGATGATGTCGAAAATGCCCTTGACGACGATCGGCGCAAGACCGAGCGACGGCTCGTCCATCATGATGAGCTTCGGGCGCGCCATGAGCGCTCTGCCCACCGCGAGCATCT
>CALACZ010000188.1 GCA_937890735.1 uncultured Bacillota bacterium | reverse complement strand
TAATATCCTTCTGAATTTCGAGGCACGGCTGCGCCACGCCCGGCGTGTAGGCAAGCGACAGATCGTCTTTTGTTTCGACCGGAACGCGCGTTGTAACTTCAATTTTTCCCTTCCACTCGGCGTGCAGCCGAAGAGACTCTTTTGCGTAATCCATAGTTTGTTCCTCCTGTTACTTCCTGACAATGACGCTCACGCCGTCCGGAATGACGGTGACGGAAGCGTCCGTTCCTTTTACCGCGCGTGCCATCTCCATCGCGCCTTCAAGATCTGCCGCCCAGCCGAGCTTCATATCCTGAAGCAGCTGCCGCTTTTCCTCCGGCGCAACGAAGATCACCCGGTGGTGCATCAAGATCCGCGCGAGGATCTGGCTCTCCCACTGATCGGGAAGCGTTTTCTCCTGCGGCGTGTGCATGATCTCATCATATAGCTTCGCCGGGCTTTCGCAGTTTTTCAGCGTCTCATAAAAACCCTCGCCGCCGTGTCCATCGGAAAGCTCCGCGCACATCACAAGAACTGCGCCGTCCTTTGCGCTCGCCTCCGCCGCCGTCAGCCCCTTGACGCACTGATACACGTTCTGGTCGAGCGGCGCACCGCCGTTTGTTGTAACGACAATATCCGCAGGCGCTGCGGAAACCTCGCAGTATTGCCGCAGAAATGCGCAGCCCGCCTCGTGCGCCTGCTCCATATCGCCGGCAAAGGCAGCAACCGTGCGCTTTTCCTCGTCAATGACGACGTTTACGATGAACGAAAGCTTTGCAAGACGCGCCGCGGCAACCATGTCCCGGTGCAGCGGATTTCCGTCCAGAATTCCGGTCCTTGCAAATTCGCTGTCAATAAAGCGGCTGCAATGGTTTCCCAGCACTGTGACCTGATCGCACACGCCGGGCAGCACACTCTTGCGCCCGCCGGAAAAGCCCGCGAAAAAGTGCGGCTCGATGAAGCCTTCCGCTACCAGCAGCTCTGTCTCGGCAGCAGCGCGGTCGATCACGCACGGTGCGCCGCTCGGAAGCGTTCCGATGCAGACGTTGGACGCCGCATCCTGGCAGTCGTGGATCACGATGCGCTCGTTTTTCAAGATCTCGTCTCCGAGCTTCGAGCGCAATTCGTCCTGCGTCGTGCCGCGGTGAAAGCCGGTCGCGACGAGCAGCGTAATGTCGATGTCCGGGCTTCCCTCGCGCAGCTGACGCAGCATTGGCGGCAGGATATCGCGGCTGGGAACGGGGCGCGTATGGTCGCTGATGATGATCGTGCAGGTCTTTTTCCCGCGCGGAAGCTCGAAAAGCGGTCTTGCACCGAGGGGGTGCGCCAGCGCGTCTTCGACAATGCGAAGCCCCGGCTTGTCGGACCTCAGCTGCGAGACACGCGAGCGCAGCACCGACGCGCCCGTTTCATCAAAGGGCAGCATTTCTCGTCCGTATGGCAGGTGCAGCATTAGTAGTTCCCCTTGAAAACGTCCTTTTTGACCGGCGGCAGATAGCTACCAAAGTACTTGCCGAAGTCGAGACCCAGATAATTGCACAGGTCCAGCACCTCGA
>CALACZ010000187.1 GCA_937890735.1 uncultured Bacillota bacterium | reverse complement strand
CCGAAGTTGAGTGCCGCCTGTTTTGTTGTCCAATCCTGCTTGGCAGATGCCGATTGTGTAGTTTTCTCAAATTACTGTCTTATCGGCACACGGCTGACGGCGTTCCTCTTTTTTGATCGGTTTGCTTATTCCATACACGACATGACATCGCGCTCAAATTCCATTCCCAGCTCGCCGCCGCCGTGGCTGTCGTACCAGCGGCTGTTGCGGAGATAGACCGCCGTGACGTCGTTTTCGGGATCGACCCAGAAATGTGTGCCGTATGCGCCGCTCCAGCCGAACGAGCCGATGGGCAGCACGCCCGGCTGATCGACCACGCGCACGCCGAGCCCCCAGCTGGAAACGGGGTCGCGGTTCGGCGTCTCCGGCGGGACGTAGGGCGTGGTCAGGCGCTTCAAAAGCGCGCTGTCAAAAATACGCACGCCGCAGAAGCTCCCCGCGCCGCGCAGCAGCTCGGCGATCACGCCGTAGTCGTGCAGGCTTCCGCACAGGCTCGCGCCCGCGCAGGTGTACGTCAGCGGGAAGCCCTCAAAAATGTGCCGCCCCATGTCCACGGCGACGTGGGCGGGGTTTTCCGTACGGTCGCTCATGGTGATCATGCGCGCCCACTGCGCTTCATCCGGCGTAAACGTCAGATCGTGCAGTCCGAGCGGCGAAAACAGGTATTTTTGCAGAAATTCCGCGTAGGAAAGTCCGCTTTTCAGCTCAATGATGTGCGCGATGGCGTCAAACGAGGCGTAGCCCGTGTAGGCGGTATACGTTCCGGGGTCGAACGCCAGCGGCTGCGCGGCGCAGTATGCGAGCGCCGCCTCGATGGACGAAAACGCAGCGGCGGGCGTCTTGCGGAACAGCGCCTCGCCGACAGGCGATTCGCACAGGATGCCGTTGCAGTGTGAGAGCATCTGATAAATTTTCAGCGGTGATTTTGTGGGATGGTCGATGACCGGCTCGCCGTCCTTCAGCACGGCGACCTGCATATCGGAAAATTCCGGCAGGTAGTCGGCGACGTTGTCGTGCACGTCAAACCAGCCGTTCTGCACGGCGATGAGCGCGGCGATGCCGGTGATGGGTTTGGTCATGGACGCGAGGCGGTAGATCGCGTCATCGCGCAGCGGCTCGCGCGTGCGCACGTCCTGATACCCGGCTTTGAGCTCGCACAGCGTCTCGCCGCCCTGCCGTACCAGAAGCTGCGCGCCGGAAATGCGGCACGCGGCGAGGTTTTCGTCCAGCCGGGCGCGGAGCGTCCTGTTCAGTTTTTCGGCGTTCAGTTTCCGCATATGAACCTCTCCCTGTTATAAATACTTCCCGAACCAGTCGAGCGCGAGGCGCGTGACCTCCTCGCACGCCTCCTCCGGCAGGACGTGTCCCTTGCCGGGGATGAGGTGCAGCTCCCGAACCGGCGCGCTGGTCGCGGCGTAAAGCTCCTCGGAGCAGTGATAGGCGATGGTCGTGTCGGCGGTGCCGTGGACGAGGCAGAGCGGTACGCGCAGGCGCGCCGCCGCGGCGCGCACATCATAATAGAGATAGCTGTTGAGCACGGACGAGAGCGTCAGCTCGTGCGCAACGTGCGGCTGCGCGCGGCGATTTGCCGCCTTTTCCTCCTCGCTCAGCTGCAAACCCCAGCAGGCATACGAGCCGTCCATCCGCTCGGAGGGATAGCCGTGCGCGCAGCGCGCCGCGTCGCGGAACAGATGCTCCAGATGCGCCTGCCACGCCGCTTCGCCCTGGTTTTTGACCCACGCCTCGTGCATCTGTTCAGCAAAATTTTCCGGCGGCGCCATGGCGAACAGGCACTTGAGGCGCGGATCGGCAGCGCCCTGTAAGATCGTCATGCCGCCGCCCATGCTCACGCCGGAAAACGCGACGCGCGACGCGTCCGTCTGCGGCAGCCCGCAGACGTAGCTGACGGCGGCGCAGGCGTCCTCCATCCACTGCGTGCCGCACAGAAAGCGTCCGCGCCCCTCGCCGTCCGTCCCGCGCGGGTCAAATTGCAGCGTGAGATAGCCGCTTCGGCAGAGCTCTGCCGCCATGCCGTCGTACATTTCCTTGTAGGCGGCGTAGCCGTTATGGAACACGACGGCGGGCGCGGGCGCGGCGCTGCTGGGCAGACGGACGATCGCGGGCAGCGCCGCGTCGCCGGTGAAGATGCTGACGTGTCGGACTTGCATAGGTGCCTCCTGAAATAATTTAGATATAATAAATATTTTTATATTTCCCGTATGTTCAGTACATACAGAATACGAAACTCCACGTCTAATGTCAAGATAAACCGTCTGTAAAGGCGGCAGTTTTTTTGTATTCCCGCGAAATTCAGCCACTTTCCACAAGAAACGCCCGCAATAATTGGGCATTCAGACAATTGCACAGCGGGATAAAAGCGAATATAATGTTTTCAGATGATTTGAGTTTGATATAAAATATTTTAGTCGTTTTAGATCGGACTGATCATCCCGCAGCCCATTCAAATTTACTGTGGAGGTTACGAACATGAAAAAATGGATCGCATTGCTTCTGGCGCTGGTCATGGTATTTGCAGTGACCGCGTGCGCCAACAACGCCAGCACACCCGCAGCGGCGGACGAGACCCCCGCCGCAGTGGAAGCACCCGCCGCCGAGACCCCGGCAGCGGAGACCCCCGCCGCCCCCGCTGAGGGCGAAGCGCTCAGCGAAGAGGACGCCGAAGCCGCCCGCGAGGCGGGTACGCTCGCGTCCGACCCCCTGACCGGCTACGAGTACAGCGACGCTTCCGGGCTGTGGTACTACAGCAACTACCCCAACTACAAGGACTTTAACGCCGACGGCGTCGTGAAAGTCGCATTCGTCTGCAAGTTCTCCGGCGGCTGGTTCACGCCCAAGGCAAACTCTCTGGGCGAGACCGTCAAGGCGGCTGGCTACGAGTATCTGTTCATCGACGCGAACTCCGATGAGCAGGCATGGCTCGACGGCATCCAGAACGTCATCAACCAGGACTTTGACATCGTGGTCATGACGCCGGTCAACACCGCGCTGCTGCCTGACGCGATGGCGATGCTCCAGGACGCCGGCATCGCGTACCTCACCACCGACGACCCCGGCTCGGACGCCTACGGCTTCTACTCCCCGCACTACGGTCTGGACGACTACTATCTGTTCTACGAGACCGGCAAGCTCGCTGCGCAGAAAATTCAGGACGAAAACTTCCTGGACGGCGTGAGCGACGACTACAGCAACTTCCTGTTCGTCATCGCCGACTCCCCTGCCGTGGAAGCCATCCACAAGCGCTCGCAGGCGTATTACGACGCCATCACCGAGGCGCTGCCCGGCATTCCCGACGACCGCATCCTGTGGCTGGACTGCGGCGCGGGTCTGACGGACGACATCGAAAACAAGCTCGCTCCGACGCTTCAGGCGAACAAGGGCACGGTCGATAAGTGGATCATCGCCTCCGGCACGGGCTCGCTGAACATCCCGGCGTTCACGCTCATTAAGGAAAACGGCATCCCGATGGAGAACGTCATCATCTCCGAGACCTGCGGTATGTCCGACGTCTGCGAGCTGCTGGAGAATAATCCCGACTTCGCCGACCGCTGCATCCTTGTGGGTCTTGCCTCCGCGCCGTCCGGCGTGGGCATGGGCAACCTCATCATCGACCTCGTGGAAAACGGCACGCCCATCCCCGCCTTCACCGGCTACGACCTCATCCCGGTCACGGGCGAGAACATTTCCGAGTTCTACGACGCGTACTATCGCTGATTCCTCCTGAGTAACCGCTGAATCAATCGCCTGCGGTGATCGCCGGATCTTTTGCCCCAACTGTGCAGTTTGAAAAACTTGAAAGACATACAGTATTCCTGCGTTTTTCAAACTTTCATTTGTGGCAAAATCTCTCGCCGATGACTCTTGCCGATTGAATCAGCGGTTACTTGAACGTACCGTGCGCGACGGTACGGGATCATCCAAAGTCTCTGCGCACTGCCTGACTGAACCAAAGGCAGTAAGTGCGGGGCTGGCAAACGGGTCTGTGCCATGCGGCGCAGACCCGTTTGTTTGCGTATTTCGCCTTGACAATATCACGGTATCGTGATATTGTGGACTCAGAAAGGGGATGATCATATGCCTGTGATCGCGCGATTTTATGGCATGGTCGTAAAAATGTATCTGCTCGGCAGCGAGCACAATCCGCCGCATATCCATGTTCTTTACGGGGAGTATAACGGTATGATCGATCTGCAAACGCTTTCCTTCCTGGAGAGCGATCTGCCCGCCAAAGCCGCCGCCATGGCGCTGGAATGGACAGCGGCGTATCAGGCGGAGCTGCTGGAAATGTGGCGCACGCAGGTGTTCAAAAGGCTTCCGCCGCTGCAGTGATCCTCGGAAAGGGGGAATAAAAATGTTTCACAAGCTGAACGCCGTTTCGCCGCTGCCGGGCTTTCGTCTGCTGGCGGTCTTTTCCGACGGCACGGCAAAGCAGTATGATATGAAGCCGCTGTTTGCGCAGTACCCGGTTTTTGAGCCTCTGCGGGACATTCCCGGGCTGTTTGAACAGGTGGGCGTCGATCCCGGCGGCTACGGCATTTCGTGGAATGACGATATTGATCTCGACGCCGCCGAGCTGTGGGCGCACGGTGAGCCTGCGCAGACACCGTTTGACGGGCTGCTGTCATTTATGGACGCGACCGGGTTGTGGGGTCTGAGCGAGAGCACGCTGCGCAAAGCTGTGCAGTACGGCAAGCTCCGCCCCGGTCTGGACGTGATGAAATTCGGCAAGCAATGGGTCGTCACCCGCTCCGCCATGCTGCGAGAATATGGACAGCCAAACTGAATCACAAAAATTCCCCGCCCGGTGCTTCCGGGCGGGGGGCGTTTTTTACATCTTGTCCGGCGCGGAGAAACCTAATAGATCAATGCACGTTTCGAGCGCGCGGCGGGTGAGGGTCATGAGGGCAACGTAGCTCGCCTTTTGCGCGGGGTCGGGCTCGGTGATGATGCGCACGTCGTGGTAGAACTTGTTCGCCGCGCCCGCCAGCTCGTAGATATACGCGCAGATGACGTTCGGCAGCGAGTCGCGGTACGCCGCGAGCAGGCTGTCCTGAAGCCGCGAGAGGACGAGCATCAGGTCCTTCTGCTCCTGCGATGTGGGCGCGAGCAGCTTTGCCTGCGATACATCGCCGTCGTACTTCGCCAAAATCGACTTGATGCGCACGATAGTGTAGAGGATATACGGTCCTGTATTGCCCTCAAACGAGGCAAAGCGGTCAAGGTCGAACACATAGTCCTTGGTCGCGAGGTTGCTGAGGTCGCCGTATTTGAGCGCCGCAAGGGCGATCATGCCGGCGGTCTTTTCCAGCTCGTCATCAGAAACGGTCTGGTTTTCGGTGATCTTCTCGCGGATGAAGTCCGTAATTTCGGCGATGAGCGTTTCCAGCCGCATCACGCCGCCGGCTCTCGTCTTAAAGGGCTTGCCGTCCTTGCCGTTCATCGTGCCGAAGCCGACGTGCTGAAGCTCCGTTGTATCCGGGACGAGCTTTGCCTTGCGTGCCACGCGGAACACCTGCTCAAAGTGCAGGTTCTGGCGCTTGTCGGTCAGGTAGAAGATGCGGTCGGGGTGGAAGTCCTCCTCGCGCTGCAAAATGGTCGCAAGATCGGTCGTGGCATACAGCGTCGCGCCGTCGGACTTGACGAGGATGCAGGGCGGGATGTCCTTCGTGTCGGTATCCTCCTGCACGGGCACGACCAGCGCGCCCTCGGAGCGCACGGCGAGATGCTTCTCCTCCACGATCTTCAGCATTTTGGGGATATACGGCTGCGCGTCGCTCTCGCCGAGCCACACGTCAAAATGCACGTCCAGCTTTTCGTAGTTGCGCTTCATATCGGCGACAGACACGTTCAGGATATGCCGCCAGAGGGCGCGGTAGCCGCGCTTGCCGCTCTGGAGCTGATACGTCGCGTCGTGCGCGCGGGCGGCAAAGGCTTCGTCCTCTTTACTGCGGGCGCTGGCGGCGGGATAGATCTTTTCGAGCTCCGAGATGGTAAACGGCGCGGTCTCGGGGTAGTCGCCAGTGAAGCTGTCGTCAAAATACGGCAGGTCCGGCTGATCGTCCTGAAGCTGGGCGATGATGAGACCCATCTGGAGTCCCCAGTCGCCGAGATGAATATCGCCGATGACCTTATTTCCGAACCAGCGGTCGATGCGCTTGACGCTCTCGCCGATGATGGCGCTGCGCAGATGCCCGATGTGCAGCGGCTTTGCCACGTTCGGTCCGCCGTAATCGAGGACGATGGTCTTGGGCGTCGGCTCTGCGGGCACACCAAGGCGGTCGCTTTCCGCCATTTCGGTCAGGTACTGCGCCAAAAATGCGCCGCTGAGCTTCATGTTGAGAAAGCCGGGGTTCACCGCCTCCACGCGTTCAAACAGTTCGCAGCCGGACAGCTCCGCCGCCGCCTGCGCGATCTGGATGGGCGCTTTGTGGTAGCGCTTCGCCGCGGGCAGCGCGCCGTTGCACTGATATTCACACAGATCGGGGCGGTTGGAAAGCGTCGCCCGCGCGTCCGCGTCGCCATATCCGGCGCGCTCGAACGCTCCCGCAAGCTGCCGGGAGATCAGATCGGCAAGTTGATCCATAAATTTCTTCTTCCTTTGTATGTTATTTTATTGTGTTGATTATAGCAAAGCATTCCCGAAAAGTACAGTAAAAATCTGTATTTTTATCTGCCCGGGACACATATATCTGAACCGGGGTGATGACGATGACTGAAAAACCGACGGATCGTGAGACGGTCTCGCGGGGAAAGATCTGGCTTTCACGCTTTGGCGTGCTGGGCGCGGCGGCGCTGCTGGCGCTGACATGCAGCACCTGCTGCCCGCGCCTGACTGCTGCGGTGCGGCGCATCGTCGCGGGCGCAGCGGACAGCCCCGCCGTACAGGCGTTTTCCGCGTTTACGGACGCGCTGCGGAGCGGCGGCGGCGTACGGGAGGCGTTCGCGGGCTCGGTGGAAATTCTGACCGATGCGGCGGATTGACGTCCGCCCCGGCTTTGCGCTCTTTGTGCTGGCGCTGGCGTATTTTGACACGGCGGGGCTGTTTTTCCCGTATCTTGCCGCCGCGGCGCTGCATGAGGGCGGGCACCTGCTGGCGCTGTGGGGGCTGCGCGGGCAGCTCCAGCGCATCATGCTCGGCTTTGGCGATGTGCAAATTCAGACCGCGCCGCTGCCGCCGGGAGCGGAGGCGCTGTGCGCGCTGGCAGGTCCGGCGGCAAATCTCTTGTGCGCGGGGCTGTTTCTGCGAAAACTGCCGGAATTTGCGGGCGTGAGTCTGGCGCTGGGAGCGTTCAATCTGCTGCCCATTTTCCCGCTGGACGGCGGGCGGCTGCTGCGGCTGGCGCTGCGGAACACGCGCGCGGCGCGGCGGTGGGAGCTTCTTGCGGGGCTTTTCTGCTGCGCGGCGCTGCTGGCGCTGGGGCTGTGGGCGGCGTGGCGGCTGCAAACGGGGCTGTGGGTGCTGCTGCCTGCGCTGATACCGGCGGCGCGGCTTTTGCGGGCGCGCGATGGAAAAACGGTTGCTTTTCGGCTGAAAAAAGGATAAAATAAAGGGGACTATGAACGAATGAGGCTTACCGCACATGACTGACAAGCTGCACCGCATTCTGCAAAGCGTACAAAAGCCCGCGCGCTACGTCGGCGGGGAGTATAACGAGATCATCAAAGACAAGCGTGAGGTCGATCTGCGCGTGGCGTTCTGCTTCCCCGACACCTACGAGATCGGGATGTCCAACATCGGAATGCGCATTCTCTACGACGTGATGAACAAACTGCCCGGCGTGTGGTGCGAGCGCGTGTTCGCGCCCTGGGGCGATATGGAACAGGCGATGCGCGAAAACGGCATCCCGCTCTACGCGCTGGAGAGCAAAGACCCCGTGCGCGACTTTGACCTCATCGCCTTTACGCTCGGCTATGAGATGAGCTACACGAATGTGCTCAATATGCTGGAGCTGGCGGGCGTGCCGAAGCTGGCGTCGGAGCGCGAGGGGCTTCACAACCTCGTGTTCGCGGGCGGCGTGTGCACGGTGAATCCCGAGCCGCTGGCGGATTTTATCGACTTTTTCTCCATCGGCGAAGGCGAGGAGATGACGCCCGAGATCCTCACGCTCTACCGCACGGCAAAGCGCGAGGGTTGGACGAAGGCGGAATTTCTGCGGCAGGTCTGCAAAATTGACGGCGTGTATGTGCCGTCGCTGTACCGCCACAGCTACAACCCCGACGGGACGCTTGCCGCCATCGAGCCGCTGGACGGCGCGCCCGCGCACGTTACGAAGCGCGTCATCGAAAACATGGACGCGAGCGACTGGCCCGAACACGCCATTGTGCCGTCCACGGAGATCGTGCACGAC
>CALACZ010000186.1 GCA_937890735.1 uncultured Bacillota bacterium | reverse complement strand
GCCCGAAAGCCTTGCAAATAAAGGCTTTCGGGCTTTCTTCCATTTATTCCCACTCAATGGTCGCGGGGGGTTTGCTGGTGATGTCGTACACGATGCGGTTGATGCCGCGGACTTCGTTTACGATCCTCGTTGAGACGCGGTCGAGGAGGTCGTAGGGGATGCGCGCCCAGTCGGCGGTCATGAAGTCTGTGGTGGTCACGCCGCGCAGCGCGAGCGTGTAGTCATACGTCCGCCCGTCGCCCATCACGCCCACGGAGCGCATGGAGGTGAGCACCGCGAAATACTGGTTCATCTGGCGGTCATAGCCCACCTTTGCGACCTCGTCGCGGAAGATGAAGTCCGCCTCGCGCAGCGTGTCGAGCTTGTCCTTCGTGATGTCGCCGATCACGCGGATGGCGAGCCCCGGACCGGGGAACGGCTGGCGCATGACCAGATATTCCGGCAGACCCAGCTCGCGCCCGAGCTGGCGCACCTCGTCCTTAAAGAGCATCCGCAGCGGCTCGATGATCTGCTTGAAGTCCACATAGTCGGGAAGCCCCCCTACGTTGTGGTGGCTCTTGATGACGGCGGAATTGCCGAGACCCGATTCGATGACGTCCGGGTAGATCGTGCCCTGCACGAGGAACTCGACCGCGCCGATCTTCTTCGCCTCTGCCTCAAACACGCGGATAAATTCCTCGCCGATGATCTTGCGCTTTGTCTCCGGGTCGCAGACGCCTGCGAGCTTTCCGAGGAAGCGGCCCTCGGCGTTCACGCGGACAAAGTGGATGTCCCACTTGGAAAATGCCGCCTCGACCTCGTCGCCCTCGTCCTTGCGCATGAGTCCGTGATCGACGAACACGCAGGTGAGCTGGCTGCCGATCGCCTCCGCCATGAGCGCGGCGGCAACGGAGGAATCTACGCCCCCCGACAGCGCCAGCAGCGCCCGGCCCGTGCCGACCGTCTCGCGGATGGAGCGGATCGCCGTCTGGCGGTAGTCCGCCATCGTCCAGTCGCCGACTGCGCCGCAGATCGCGTACAGGAAGTTGTGCAGAATTTCCGCGCCCTGCTCGGTGTGGTTGACCTCCGGGTGGAACTGTACGCCGTAGAAGCCGCGCGTCTCGTCGCAGATGCCGACCGTCGGGCAGGCGTCGGAGTGGGCGCACAGCGTAAAGCCCGCGGGCACCTTTGCCATATAGTCGCCGTGGCTCATCCAGGTGACGCTCTCCTCGCGCAGCCCGGCAAAGAGCTTGCAGCTCGTGTCAAAGACCGTGCGGGTCTTGCCGTATTCGCGCGCGGTGTCGTCCTGCGCGGCAGTCACCTCGCCGCCGAGCGTATGCGCGATGAGCTGGCAGCCGTAGCAGATGCCCAGCACCGGCACGCCGAGCGTAAACAGGTCGGGATCGACCTGCGGCGAGCCTGCGGCGTACACGCTCTGCGGGCCGCCGGAGAGGATGATGCCGATGGGCGCAAAGTCACGCACCTGCTGCGCCGTGACGGAGAAGGGCTTGACCTCGCAATACACGTTCTGCTCACGCACGCGCCGCGCGATGAGCTGCGAATACTGCGCGCCAAAGTCCAGAATCAGAACTTTCTGCATTTTACGCGTCCTCCCGGAAGTAAATGCCGGTCTCGTCCGCGCGGTCGATGACCGCCAGCGCGTGGTAGTTGACGTTCATGGCGCGCAGCCGGTCGCCGCCGCCCTGGAAGCCCTTTTCCACCGCGATGCCCACGCCTACGAGCTCCGCGCCCGCCTGCTGCACCAGATCGCACAGACCGCGCACCGCTTCGCCGTTTGCCATGAAGTCGTCAAGGATCAGCACACGGCTGCCTGCCGGCAGCCACTCCTTGGACAGCAGCTGCGTGACCTTCTTTTTGTAGGTATAGGAGTAAATTTCGCTCTGATAAAGACCGCCCTCAATGTTGTCGCTCTTCGCCTTTTTGGCAAAGATCATCGGCACGCCGTACTTCAGCGCGCAGATCGCGGCGAGCGCGATGCCGCTTGCTTCGGCGGTGAGCACGATGTCGATGTTGCTGACGTCGAACTGCTTGGCAAATTCATCGGCGATGCGCCCCATGAACTGGCAGTCCACGCGATGGTTGAGAAACCCGTCCACCTTGACAATGTTGCCGGGCAGGACCTTGCCCTCCCGGCGGATGCGTTCTTTGAGCTCCTGCATAATTTCCTCCCACACAGTTTGTAATAAAATCTCTGGCTGCATTGCGCAATTGCGCGGCGCCGCCATAAACCAAAAAGGCAACAGGGTAGACTACACCTGTTGCCAAATTTGACGCAGACCGTCCGCAGAGCGGGCAGTCATTTCCAATAGTCGCAGCTTCAACGGCGCTGCGGTAGAGACATTCGGGCCATACATCCGAACCTATATTGGCAACAATATATAATTATAGTTTTGACCCGTCTGCCGTGCGCGGACGGGTCAACTGCGTTATAGGTAGTTTAACGGAAAGAAACTGCGCCGTCAATAGGCATTTTCGATAAAGTTCGCGCGATTCGGCAGGCGCTTTCTGGGAATGCTACGGTCTGTCCGGCAGGGGTGAACAGTTTAGTTATAGCACTCCGGGCGCAGCACGCCGATGTAGGGCAGGTTTCGGTAGTAATTGGCGTAGTCCAGCCCATAGCCGACCACAAATTCATTGCCGATCTCAAAGCCGACCAGATCCGTTTTGAGCGATGCGTCGTGACAGCCCGCCTTGTCGAGGAATGAGATCGTGGTCACGGACGCAGGATCGCGCGCGGCGAAGAGCTGCTTGAGATACTGCATGGTGAGCCCCGAGTCGATGATGTCCTCCACGATGATGACGTGCCGCCCGGTGATGTTGTTGTCCAGATCCTTGATGAGCCGCACCACGCCCGTGGAGCGCGCGCCCGCGCCGTAGCTGGACACGGCGATGAAGTCCATGTCGATCGGGCAGTTCATGCAGCGGCAGAGGTCGATGTAGAAAAACGATGCGCCCTTGAGCACGCACACCAGCACCGGGCGCTGATCGCCGAGCTTTGCGGTCAGCTCTGCGCCGAGCTGCTCCACGCGCGCGGCGATGGCTTTTTCGGTGTATAAAACGCGTTCAATATCCTGTTCCGGCGTTCGGATGAGCATGGGATACCTCCTGATGTTCAAAAAGAATGCTGGACAAGCCAGCCGACGTTTAGTATAATCGGGTTTAGGAGATAAGTAAAATAGATATAACTAATCGAAAATATAAAACAGACTAATGAGGTGACGCATTGTGGCGGTCAAGCTGGAGCTGTACCGGGTGTTTGAAGAGGTCGCGCGGGTGGGAAATATCTCCGCCGCGGCGCAGAAGCTGTATATTTCGCAGTCGGCGGTGAGCCAGTCGATCAAGCAGCTGGAGGAGCAGCTTCAGGTGCGGCTGTTTTCACGCAGCACCAAGGGCGTGCGCCTGACCTCCGAGGGGCAGACGCTGCTGGAATATGTGACGCACGCGCTGGGGCTGCTGCGAAACGGCGAGGAAAAGCTCGCCCAGTCGCGGCAGCTCCTCACGGGCGAGCTCATCATCGGCGCGAGCGATACGGTCACAAAAACGTACCTGCTCTCGCGGCTGGAGGCGTTTCATAAAGCATACCCCGATATTCGCATCCGCATTCTCAACGGCACGAGCCGCATGGTGCTCGATTATCTGCACGGCGGGCAGGTGGACATCGCCTTTGCCAGCGAAATGCAGGACAGCAGCGTCTACGACATCCGCCACTGCGTGGATACGCACACGGTGTTCGTCGCCGCGCCGGATTATCCGTGCGATTTCGGCAGGCGCTATTCCATGGCGGAGATCGCGCAGTTTCCGCTGATCCTGCTCGAGCGCAAGGCGAGCTCGCGCGTGTATGTGGAGCAGTATTTTCTCTCCCGCGGCGTGAGCATCCACCCCGAGATCGAGCTGGGGTCGCATAATCTTCTCGTGTCGCTGGCGCGCATCGGGCTGGGCGTTGCGTGCGTGACGGAGGAATTTTCGCAGTCCGGGCTGGGGCGGGGCGTGATCCTGCCGCTCAAAACGGACTTTGAGATCCCGCCGCGCGCCGTCGTCATGTGTACGCTCCGCGGCGTCAGCCCCACCTCGGCTGCCAACCGCTTCATGGATTTCGTCTCCGAAAGCAACCGCATGGCATACGACCCCGGGCACTCCTACCACTTCCCAACGGGCTAGGGGAAAAACGGCATGGAAAACCGTCAATTTGAGACTATGCTTGCCGCCGCGCGGGCGCGGCTGGCGCGGCACACACCGCAGGATATTGCGGAAAAGTCCGGCGCGCGGTATGCGGACGGCGCGCTATCGCTCAAAACGCTGGGGCAGGACGTGACGATCCGGCTGCCGGACTGCGCCATGCAGCCGCCGCTCCCGCAGTGGCACGCGCTGACGCTGCTGCACTATCTGGACCTGGCGGACGGCGCACCACCGACGGGTCGGACGATCCCGTTTTCGCAGTACAGGGATGGGCTCGTGCGCGGCGGCGGTCTGGATCGCAGCGCGGAGCTCGTCATCCGGCGCGATCTCGGCATCCTGCCGCCGGAGGAGCTGGCACGGCGATGCCGGGCGCTCGGCACGGAAATTTTGCCGTCCAATGCGGACTTCTGCGCGCGCTTTGACTTTGCGCCGCGCTGCCCCGTCTGGCTGAAGGTCTGGTTCGCGGACGAGGACTTCGCCGCCTCCGGGCGGCTGCTGCTGGACGAAAGCGCGCCGCACTACCTGACGATCGAGGACGCGGTCACGGTCGGCTCGCTGATCCTCGACAGCCTCACCGGCGCGCAGCGCTGGGCAGAATAGAAAAAGCGCGCCCTCCCGCTCGGGAGGGCGCGTTTTTGTTACATTTCCTGCCGGCCGTTGAGGGCGCGCAGGAGCGTGACCTCGTCGGCGTATTCGAGCTGGCTGCCGACGGGAATGCCGTAGGCAAGGCGCGTGACCTTGACGCCGAGTCCGCGCAGCAGGCGCGAGAGATACATCGCCGTCGCCTCGCCCTCCGTGTCGGGGTTCGTCGCCATGATGATCTCGCGCACCGTGCCGGACTGCACGCGCTCGAGCAGTTCGCGGATGCGAATGTCGTCAGGACCAACGTGGCTCAGCGGCGAAATGACGCCGTGCAGCACATGGTATACGCCCGTGTATTCGCGCGCGCGCTCCATGGCGATCACGTCCTTCGGCTCGGCGACGACGCAGATGAGGCTCTGGTCGCGCTCAGGATCGGCGCAGATGGGGCACACGTCCTGATCGGTCAGGTTCTGGCAGATGGGGCACAGGTGCACCGTGCGCCGCGCCTGTAGGATCGTCTCGGCAAATTCCTCCGCCTCGTCCTGCGGAAGCCCCAGCATATAAAACGCCAGCCGCTGCGCGGTCTTGCTGCCGATGCCCGGCAGGCGCGCAAACTGCTCGCTCAGCCGCTCCAGCGCGGCGGGGAAGCTGCGCATCAGAACAGCCCGCCCAGATTCAGACCGCCCGTGAGCTTGCTCATGGACGCCGACTGGTCCGCCTCCGCCTTGCGCATGGCTTCGTTGACCGCCGCCACGACCATGTCCTGGAGCATCTCCACATCGTCGGGATCGACCGCCTCGGGGTCAATGCTCACGCGCAGCAGCTCGCGGCTGCCGTTTACGACCGCCGTGATCACGCCGCCGCCGGCGCTTGCCTCATATTCCTTCTGCTGCATCTCCTCCTGCATTTTCAGCAGGTCCTGCTGCATTTTCTGCGCCTGCTTCATCATCTGCATCTGACTTTTGCCGCCCATGCCCATCGGCATACCGCCGCGGTATCCACCCTTTGCCATAGTCAATTCTCCTTATTTTGAATGTAAAAATCTATCACTTAATAGTAAAAAGTTCGGGATGCTCCTCGCCGAAGCGCACCAGCGCGTCCATGGGGTCGTGCCCGGCGGCGTCGGTCTGCC
>CALACZ010000185.1 GCA_937890735.1 uncultured Bacillota bacterium | reverse complement strand
ACGAAGTAGATCACATGGTAGCCGTACTCGGTCTCCACGATGCCCACGTCGCCGGACTTACGGGACTCATCGAAGCACCAGTCGTTGAACGCGGTGACCATCTGACCGGGGTAGACGTTCTCGTACAGACCGCCGTCGCCCGCGCCGGTGTCGGCGGAGTTCGTACGGGCAAGCTCTGCAAAGGACTCCTCGGTCTGATCGCCGGACTCGTACTGCGCCAGCAGATCCTCTGCCTTCTGCTTTGCTTCATCCATCGCGGTCTCGTCGGATGTGTCGGAGACGGAGATGAGGATGTGGCGTACGTTCACGAGCGGGAAGTCGTTCGTAGAGCGGCTGATGAAGTAGACAACATAGTAGCCGGCTTCGGATTCCAGCGCGGCACTGTCGCCCTCGGCGCGCGCGGCGTCAAACAGCCAGTCGGCGGTAACGGAGATGCACGAAGCGTAGGCGTAGTCCTCGCGCAGCGTGTAGCTGTCGTCATCGTAGTAGGAGGCGCTCTCCTCCGGGGCATTCTCCTTGCACAGCTCGACGAACTGCTCCTCGCCGGTGGCGGACTGCGCCATCTGCTCGGCGAGCGCCTTCGTTTCCGCCTTCGTCTCGTCGGTGATGTCGGCGTCGTCGCCCTGGACATCGGAGTAGGAGTAGAAGAACGTGCGGTAGCTCACGCGGTCATAGTTGTTGGGATTCGCCGCGTATTCCTCGGCGAGCTGTTCCGGGGTGTAGGTCAGGCTGTCCTGATAGTTGTTGGTGTACTCGGTGACGAGCTGCGTTACCTCAAGATACTGCCGGAAGTTCTGCTTGTTGCAGCCGTTGCCGTAAACATAGGTGAGGTAGCCGTTGCCGCTGCCGTAGCCGCCGAGAGAGGCGTAGAGATCCACGGTCTCCAGCTCGGAGTCGATCTGCGACTGCGCGTCCTCGGAGAGCTCTGCGCCGTCTGCGATGGCGGCGTCATAGATCGCATAGGTCCGTGCGGCGGTCTCAAGCCCAAGCTCCGTCAGGTAATCTGCCCAGGTCGTGCCGCTCTCTTCGTCGTAATACTGCTCGCTCAGCGGCGTGTCGGTATCGACGAGATACGAGAACAGTTCGCCGTACTGCTGCTGGATCTGATAGTAGGCGCTTTGGTAGAAGTAATTGACCATGGCGGGGGAGAGCTTGTGCGTGCCGATGACGGCGGCGGTGCCGTGGGATGCAAAATAGCCGCCCGACAGCATGGTGAAGAAAACGACCAGCGCGACGAACACTGCGATCGCGGCGACGATCAGCGTGGTCTTGAGACCCTTGCTCATGCCGGACTTCTTGCCGGCGGTCTGCTGCGCGGCGGGAGCCGCCTTGCGCTCTTTCTTTTCGCGGGATGCGCTCATACTGGGATCATTCCTCTCATATTCCGTGTTTTTCGCTCAAAAAAGCGGTTCAGCGCATATTATAGCGAATCCATGCCGCGCTTGCAAGTAGCAAAAGTGAATTGTGATGAAAAGTTCACAAAATGCAATAAAAGTCCCCCGAGCAAAATGCCCGGAGGACTGTCCCGCGTGAGCCGTGCGATCCCAATTATAACCTGCACGATGCGGCAGGTGGGTCGCCTCTCATCCGCTTCACCGCTCCCAACGTCCGCGTTACGTCAAAGCGCAGGCGGGAGGTCTGCGATCGTCGGATGAAGTACAGCGTCCCGTAATTATAATGTGGGTTTAAGTGGGATCGTCACGCACTCCGCAGGAGTTCGTTCGATTTTTGCAAAGGCAGCCGTTTTAGAAAGACAAAAGCCTCGCAGAGTTTTCGCCGCGCACGGCGAAAAATGATTTGGATCATTTTTGCCGGCGGCGTGTACGTCGGCAAAAATTCAACTCAGACTGCAAGTGTGGAATTTTTGCGCTTGCGCAAAAATTATGCGCGCGGCAGGCTGCAAGCCTTTTCAAACGGAAACCCAGCGAAGCGGTTTTCGTTTGAGAATTTTTTCAAAAACCTGTTTTTGAAAAAATTCAATGGTCGGTCTCGGCGCCGCCGTCTTCCTCATACATGAGATCCATCAGCGCCTGATAGACGGCTTCGAGCTCGTCATCGTCGTCCAGCGTCACCAGGATCTGCTCACCGTTTTCTTCCTCGGCGCGCAGGATGCTGACCTCCAGATCCTCTTCGTCGCTCTCCGCGCCCTCTTCCTCGGCGGGGACGAGCGCCAGGTAGTGGCTGCCGTTATAGTCCAGCTCCGCCAGGACTTCCAGCTCGTATTCCTTGCCGTCCTCGTCGGTGATGGAGATAAAATCAGAACCGTATTCTTCGCTCATGCGCGTACCCTCCGTGCAGCGTTTATTTCTGTCCTTATTTTACCCTCTGCGCGCTGCAAAATCAAGAGGAAATTCGCCGCACTCAGGAACAGTACGCTTCCAGCGCGCGCGTGAGCGCGGCGGGACTGGAAAACGCCAGCCCGCGCAGCAGCTCCGCCCGCGCCGGATGCGGAAGGGACGCGGCGGGGCAGCCGGTATCCCGCCAGACGCCGCGCGCCGTGTCGTAGACGCACACCGCGCCGCCGCGCTCGCGCAGGAGATACCGCACCGCCGCGCCGTGCGCCGGTCCTGCCAGCAGCGCGCAGAGCAGAAGAAAAACCAGAAATCGCTTCATAGCCGCCGCACCTCCGACTGTGTTTTGATTAGCGTTCCCGCGCGGGCGGGCGCTATGCAGAATAGATTTACAATTTGTTCCCAAAATAATTGACAAGCGTGTTATAATGTTGATTGATTATTTTGGGCTACCTTGAAATTGCGCGCGAACGCCCGCCGCACGGGCGGGCAGGAGGGATCGAACCATGGCGAAAACAAACGAATTTGGCGAAGCAAAACGCCCCGGCTCGGGCTTCGGACGCGTGCTGCGCACGGTTTTGAAGGTGCTGGGCACGCTGCTGCTGGTGCTGGTGCTCACCATGTCGATCTTTGCGTGCCTGTTTGCGGTGTATGTCAAAAACGACCTGTCGCAGCAGACGGAATTTTCGATGGAGGGCTTCGCGCTCGACCAGACGACCGTTATTTATTATACCGACCCCGATACCGGCGAGGACGTGGTGCTGCAAAAGCTCTACGGCGGCGCAAACCGCACCTGGGTAAAGTATGAGGACATCCCGTCCAACCTCATCCACGCCTGCATCGCCATTGAGGATAAGCGCTTCCTGGAGCACCAGGGCGTAGACTGGATCACCACGCTGAAAGCCTGCGTCAAGATGTTCCTCGGCACGGGCACGGCGGGCGGCTCGACCATCACGCAGCAGCTCATCAAGAACCTGACCGGCGCGGAGGAGGTCACCGTGCGCCGCAAGCTGGTGGAGATCTTCCGCGCGCTGGAATTTGAAAAGCAGTATACCAAAACGGAAATACTGGAGTGGTATCTGAACATCATCGGGCTGGGCGAAAACTGCTCGGGCGTGCAGTCGGCGGCGCAGGTCTATTTCGGCAAGAATGTGGAGGACCTTGACCTTGCCGAGTGCGCCGCGCTCATCGGCATCACGAACAACCCCTCCATCTACGATCCCTATATCAACCCCGAAAAGAACAAGGAGCGGCAGGAGACCATCCTGTACGCCATGCTCGAGCAGGAGTATATCACGCGCGAGCAGTATGACGCCGCCGTCGCCGAGGAGCTGCAGTTCCGCAACACCAGCGGCGAGTCGGGCGACGGGGAGACGGAGTATTACACCTACTTTGTCGATCAGGTCATCCGCGACGTGGTCAATGACCTGTGCGATAAGACGGGCTACAGCTACGACATCGTTTATAAAATGGTCACCACCGGCGGCTACAATATTTACTGCACGCTCGACCCGAACGTGCAGAAGGCGCTGGACGAGGTGTATCAGAACCTTGACAACATCCCCAAGACCGCGAGCTCGCAGCAGCTCCAGTCGGGCATGGTCATCGTGGATAACGCCACGGGCGACATTGTGGCGCTGTGCGGCGGCGTGGGCGAAAAAGAGGGCAGCCTCACCTATAACCGCGCCACGATGAGCTATCTCTCGCCCGGCTCGACCATCAAGCCTGTGTCGGTCTACGCGCCCGCCATTGAGCTGGGGCTCATCACGCCCGCCACGGTCTATGACGATACGCCATATTCCTTTACCGACAACGCCTGCTGGCCCAAGAACAACGACAATGTCTACCGCGGGCTGGTGTCGGTCAACGAGGCGGTGTGCAATTCCTACAACACCGTCGCCGTCAAGCTCGTGGCGGAGATGACGCCGGAATACAGCTATTCCTTTGCCAAGGACAAGATGGGGCTTAGTACGCTGGTTTCGGATTATGTAAACTCCAAGGGCGAAGTGCTCTCCGACGTGAACCTCGCGCCTATGGCGATGGGCGGTCTTACGAACGGCGTGAGCGTGCGCGCGATGACGGCGGCATACGCGACCTTTGCGAACGAGGGCGTGTACCGCGAGGCGCGCACCTATTCCAGCGTCACCGATTCGACCGGCAAGGAGGTCATTCTGGACAACACCCAGAACTCCTACGTCGCCATGAAGGATATGACGGCGTGGTATATCACCTATATGCTGCAAAATACCGTCAGCTACGGCACGGGTACGGCGGCGCAGCTGGACGGCATGACCGTCGCCGGCAAGACCGGCACGACCACCAGCGACTTTGACCGCTGGTTCGCCGGCTACACGCCGTATTACACCGGCGTTGTGTGGTGCGGCTACGATAACCCTGAGGAGATCGTGCTGACCGAGTCCACCACGAATCCTGCGGTCTCGCTGTGGCAGCAGGTCATGTCCCGCGTGCACAAAAATCTGACGGACCGCTCGTTTGCCAAGCCCACGAACGTGGTCGAGTGCAGCGTCTGCCGCGACAGCGGTCTGCTGCCGACCGACGCCTGCCGCTCCGATCTGCGCGGCAACCGCGTGGTAACGGTGGAGCTGAGTCTGTACGACGTGCCGACGGCGGAGTGCACGACGCACAAGGAAGTGGACATCTGCAAAGCGTCCGGGCACGTTGCAAACGAATACTGCGCCGAGGCGGAGGGCAACACCGTCTACAAGGCGGGGCTGCTGAATGTGGCGCGCGGCTTCCCGATCCCGGGCGTGGTGGTGCAGGATCAGTCGTATGTGCTGCCCGATCTCGCCGTGCCGAGCGGGTATTATCCGGCGCTCTCGCCGGACGCGGACGCGATCAACATCCCGTGCTATATCCACACCGAGGCGGATCTGCCGCAGGACGAGGACGAAGAGGACGCGGACAGCGAAACGCCGGACGAACAGACCGCCGAGCAGCCGGAGGGCGGCGGCGCGGCACAGAGCCGTCAGGACGGCTGGAACGGCTCAACGGGCATCCGGGAGCAATAAAGAGAGACAACAGGAGAGGGATATGTGGCAGGCTGACGAATGGAAGGATTATGAGGTGCTCGACACCTCGCGCGGCGAAAAGCTGGAGCGCTGGGGAAAGTATGTGCTGGTGCGCCCCGACCCGCAGGTCATCTGGAATACCCCGAAAAATGACCCGCTGTGGCGGAAATACGATGCGCGCTATTGCCGCTCGTCAACGGGCGGCGGCGCATGGTCGGAGCACCGGCTGCCGGAGCACTGGCAGATCAGATATAAAGAGCTGACGTTCAACGTCAAGCCCATGAATTTTAAGCACACCGGCGTGTTCCCGGAGCAGGCGGCAAACTGGGACTTCATCATGCGCACCATCCGCGCGGCAAAGCGCCCGGTCAGCGTGCTGAATCTGTTTGCCTACACCGGCGGCGCGACGCTGGCGGCGGCTGCCGCGGGCGCGAGCGTGTGCCATGTGGACGCGGCAAAGGGCATGGTCGCGTGGGCAAAGGAAAACGCGAAGTCCTCCGGGCTGGAGGACCGCCCGATCCGCTGGATCGTGGACGACTGCGCTAAATTTGTCGAGCGCGAGATTCGCCGCGGGCGGCGCTACGACGCCATCATCATGGACCCGCCGTCCTACGGGCGCGGTCCGTCGGGCGAAATTTGGAAGCTGGAAGAGAATCTCTTCCCATTCGTGGAGCTGTGCACGGGTGTTTTGTCGGACGCGCCGCTGTTTGTCATCATCAATTCCTACACCACGGGGCTTGCACCCTCGGTGCTGG
>CALACZ010000184.1 GCA_937890735.1 uncultured Bacillota bacterium | reverse complement strand
TCTCGCGCGCCATCCCGGAGATCGACGGCTTTAAGCCCTCGCACCGTAAGCTGCTGTACACGATGTACAAAATGGGTCTGCTCACCGGCGCGCGGACAAAATCCGCCAACATCGTCGGGCAGACCATGCGCCTGAACCCGCACGGCGATCAGGCGATCTATGAGACGATGGTGCGCCTTGCGCGCGGCAACGAGTCGCTGCTGCACCCCTTCGTCGATTCCAAGGGCAACTTCGGCAAGGTCTACTCGCGCGACATGGCGTATGCCGCGTCCCGCTATACCGAGGCGAAGCTCGATGCCATCTGCGCGGAGCTGTTCGCGGACATTGACAGCGACACCGTCGATTTTGCCGACAACTACGACAGCACCATGAAAGAGCCCACGCTGCTTCCGACCACGTTCCCGAACGTGCTCGTGTCGGCGAATATGGGCATCGCCGTGGGCATGGCGTCGAATATTTGCAGCTTTAATCTGCGCGAGGTGTGCCAGACCGCGATCGCGCTCATCGAAAACCCGGACACGGACCTGCTGGAAACGCTGCCAGCGCCGGACTTCCCCACGGGCGGCGAAATTCTCTACGACCCGGCGCAGATGCTCGCCATCTACAATTCCGGGCGCGGCTCGTTCCGCATCCGCGCGCGCTGGCGCTATCTCAAAGAGGGGAACATGATCGAAATTTACGAGATCCCCTACACCACCGCCACCGAGATCATCATGGACAAGGTCGCGGAGCTCATCAAGGCCGGGAAAATTCGGGAGATCGCCGATATGCGCGACGAGACGGATCTGAACGGTCTCAAGCTCACCATCGACTTAAAACGCGCCGCCGACCCGGACAAGCTCATGCAGAAGCTGTTTCGCATGACGCCGCTTCAGGACTCGTTCGGCTGCAACTTCAACCTCCTCATCGCCGGGATGCCGCGCGTGATGGGTGTGCGCGAGATCTTGAACGAATGGACGGCGTGGCGCGCGGAGTGCATCCGCCGGCGCGTGTATTTCCAGCTTCAGAAGAAGAAAGACCGGCTGCATCTCTTAAAGGGTCTGGGCAAAATTCTGCTGGATATTGACAAGGCCATCGCCATCATCCGCGAGACGGAGCTGGACGCCGAGGTCGTGCCGAATCTGATGATCGGCTTCGGCATCGACCAGACGCAGGCGGAGTTCGTGGCGGAGATCAAGCTGCGCAACATCAACAAGGAATACATCCTGAAAAAATTACAGGAGACGGACACGCTGGAGCAGGAGATCGAGGATCTTGAGCAGACGCTCGGCAGCGACCGGCGCATCCGAAAGATCATCGTCACGGAGCTGCGGCGTGTGGCGGACAAATACGCCCAGCCGCGCAAAACGCTCCTTGCCTATGACGCCGGTGAGACGGCGGACGAGGAGGACGACACGCCGGACTACCCGGTGACGGTGTTTATCTCCCGCGAGGGCTACTGCAAAAAGATCACGCCGCAGTCGCTGCGGATGTCCGGCGAGCAGAAGTACAAGGAGGGCGACGGGGCACTGCTCACGCAGGAGACGACGAACCGCGCGGAGCTGCTGGTGTTCACCGACAAGTGTCAGGTGTACAAGTGCAGGCTCTCGGATTTTGCCGACGGCAAGGCGTCGAGCCTGGGCGACTATCTGCCCGGCAAGCTCGGCTTTGACGAGGGCGAGAGCTTCCTGACCGCGTGCCTGCCGGGGGACTATCACGGCGCGATCTTGTTTGTGTACGAAAACGGCAAGGCGGCAAAGGTCGCGCTGGCGGGCTACGACACAAAGTCCAACCGCCGCAAGCTCACCGGCGCGTACTGCGACAAGAGCCCGCTCAAGTCGGTCATTTTGCTGCCGGAGGAGCGGGAGGTGGCGGTGTACTCCACCGAGGGGCGCGTGGTCGTGTTCTCCACGGCGCAGCTCGCACCCAAAACGACGCGCGCCACGCAGGGCGTGGCGGTGATGACGCTCAAGCGCAAGGCGCTCGTCGATCACGCGCTGCCGCTGGAGCAGACAGCCATCACGAATCCCGCGCGCTACCGCGCGCGCACGCTGCCGGTGGCGGGGGCGCTGCTGCGCGCGGAGGATATGGAAGAAAAGCAGATCACACTGGAACTGTAACGGCAGGAGGGATGCTGGCTTGAACGGAAAAACGATCTGGCGCGAGGTGCGCTTTGTGGCGCTGATCCTGTTTGGAAGCGTCTGCTACGCGATCGGCTTCGACCTGTTTCTGATGACGCATCAGGTCAACGCCGGCGGCGTGAGCGGCGCGTCGATGCTCATCTGCGCGGCGCTCGGCTGGGACGGCGGCGTGGGCATCCTGACGCTCGGCATCAACGTCCCGCTGTTCCTGCTCGGCTACCGCTATCTCGGCAAGCGCTTTTTCGTCGGCTCGATCGTGGGCACGATCGCGACCTCGGCGCTCATTGAACTGGTGGCGCACATCCCCGCTCCGCAGACCGACATCATGCTGGGCGTGCTGTACGGCGGCGTGCTGGTGGGGCTGGGGCTCGGCGTGGTGTTTTACGCCGGGGCGTCCACGGGGGGCGTGGACATCATCGCAAGCCTGCTGCGCAAAAAATTCCGCAGTCTGTCCGTCGGCAATCTCATGCTGGCGGTGGACAGCGCCGTCATTATCCTCACGGGTGTGGTGTACCGCGACATCAATAAGACGCTCTACAGCGCCCTGACGCTGTTTCTCAGCACCACGGTGCTCGACGCGGTCATCTTCGGTTTGAACGACTCGACCGTGGCGCTCATCATCTCTGACAAATACGCGGACATCGCCCGCGAGATCGAGCAGAAGCTCGTGCGCGGCGTGACGATGCTCAGCGGCTACGGCGGCTATACGGGCGCGAAAAAAATGGTGCTGCTCGTCGCCGTGCGCAAGCAGCAGACGACCCAGCTCAAAATGCTCGTCGAGCGGACCGACCCGGAGGCGTTCCTCATTTTGCAGCGCTCGCACCAGGTGCTCGGCAATGGCTTTGGGCGGTATTCCGACAATGTTTAGGCGCGGGATGAAGCGGCGGCTGTCGCTGCTGCTCGCGGCGGCGGCGCTGGCGCTCAGCGCGTGCAGCGCGGCGGTGCCGTCGGAGTATGTGCAGGTGCGCGCGCACAGCGAAACGGCGGAAAAGCCGCTTTCCGACGCGCTGACGGCGGAGAATTACGCGGAGCTCAAAAGCGTTATCCGCAGCTTCGTGGAGGATAGCGTGGAGCACGGCGTCATCCGCGTGTACAGCTACGACGGCGACGTGGAGCAGGATCTTGCCGACGCGGCGCGCGCCGTCTGGCGGGACGATCCGCTCGGCGCTTATGCCGTGGATTATCTGACGTATTCGTGCTCGCTGATCGTGTCGTACTACGAGCTGCGGGTGGATATTACCTACCGCCGCACCCCGGCGCAGCTCGCGCGGCTGGAGTATCTTTCTTCGAGCATGGGCAGCGACCTGAAAAACCGCCTTGAGCGCGCGGTGGAGCGCTATGAGGACACGCTGGCGATCTATTTTTCGTATTACACCCCCTGCGACTATGAGCAGCTCGTGCGTGCGTGCTATGACGCAGAGCCGGGCACGATCATGTCCATGCCGGATATGACCGTCACGTTCTACCCCGACAGCGGCGCGGCGCGCATCGTGGAGCTGACGTTCTCGTATCCCGCCGATGCGGCGGCGATGCGGCAGATGGAAAAAGCCGTGAGCGAGACGGTGAGCGCGGCGGCGGTCTACACCCGCTATTGCAGCACTGAGACGGACCGCGCACAGCTTTTCTACACATTTTTGACCGAGCGCTTCCCGTATACGCAGCAGGTTTCGCGCACGCCGGTGTATTCGCTGCTGTGCGAGGGCACGGCGACAAGCGAGGGCGCGGCGAAATGCTGGCAGATGCTCTGCGACGAGACAGGTATTGCCTGCCGCACCGTGCAGGGTCTGCGCGACGGCGAGGACTACTGGTGGAACGTGGTGCAGCTCGACGGCAGGTGGTATCATGTAGACCTGCTGCGCGATCTGATGGACGGCGTGGGCGTGCGGACGTACAGCGACGCGGCGATGGGCGATTACTACTGGGACGCGTCGGCGTATCCTGCCTGCCCGGAGTATGAAGCGCCGGAGGAGGAGCAGCCGGACGGCGAAGAGAGCGCGCCGGAGGACGCCGAACAGCCCGATGAGGAGCAGCCCGCGGCCGAGCCGGAGTCCGATCCCGCGCAGCCAGAGCCGGAAGAGGCTGCGGCGGAGCAGACCGCCCGCGTCCTTACGCCGGATCTCATCTCGGCGCGCTGAGAAAAATTTTAAAACAGGGCTTGACAAAAGCAGGTTTTTTGGTATAATCATACCTGCATTTGTCATGCGGGTGTAGCTCATCCGGTAGAGCGCCACCTTGCCAAGGTGGAGGTAGCGAGTTCGAGCCTCGTCACCCGCTCCAAATAAAAAAGACACGACTGTGAGTCGTGTCTTTTTTATTTGGTACTGATTGGATTCCGAACCGGCGGGAATGAATCCCGCCTGGAACAATTCTCCGCTCCGCTCCGAATTGCCGCGCCGCTCGGCGCGCGCGCCAGAAGGCGCGTGGGCGGTAGGAGCGTAATTATTTCGTCGTAATGTACGGGTGGGGCTTGCCCCTCCCGCGCAGACTGCAAAAACAGGTTCTGCATAAACTGATGCGGGATGGCACGGACCAAAGCCTTCCCATTGAGGGGAAGGTGGCTCGCGCAGCGAGACGGATGAGGAGAAGCGTGGTACACTCTGAGCTGTTACCACGTTTGCGCAACGCAAAGCCTCCCCTTGGTGACCAAGGGGAGGTGGGTGAGCGAAGCGAACCCGGAAGGGATGAGAAGGGTGTACGTTCCTCCGCACCGCCGGGTGGCGCTCTGCAACCGACAACGTTCTGATCCCTTCAGTCGCCTTCGGCGACAGCGTCTCGCTGCGGCTCGGTCACGGCGTGGGTCTGACAGCCCACCGGGCTGTCATTCAGCACCACGCCGCCGCTTTGCTACCTTGGTCACCAAGGGAAGCCTTTGAATGAAGCAAACGCGTCGGCGCAGTCGAAACCTGCAAAAGCGGGCGGGGCAAGCCCCGCCCCTACGTTACGACGAAACGTGGCGGCAGATCAAAAATAAGAACCCTTCTCCTCATCAGTCGGCTTCGCCGACAGCTTCCCCTCAAGGGGAAGCCTTGGACTTTTGCAAATCGTCATTGCCGCAAAAGATCGGCGGAGAGCTTTACAAAAACTCCCGAAAATGCTCCTCAAAGAGCGTTTTTCCGGCTGCTTTGAGTGCGGCGCAGTAGGCATAGTACGCCTCCAGCAGCGCCTGCGCCTCCGGCGTGAGGGCTGCGCCGCCGCCGTGGCGGCCGCCGGTGGTGGTGTGCAGGAGCTTGAAGCCCAATGCCTCCTCAGAGGCTTTTAAGATTGTCCAGGCTTTGGAGTATGCCATGCCCATGCTGGCGGCGGCGGAGCGCAGGGAATGGTGCTCTTCGATATTTTTGAGCAGCGCGGCGACACCCGGTCCAAAGCATTTTTCTTCCCGAAAGATCCGGACGGAGATCACGGGGCGTAATGTCTTTTCCATGTGTTCGATTATAGCGTATTTTTGCCCGCGCGGCAAGGGCTGCGTCGGGATTTCTTGACGTTTTGCGCGCGGCGTGCTATCTTAAAGCCAGAAAATAAAGGAGGTCACGCGATGGAGCTGGCAAGGCTGCTGCAAATACAGCCCGGCGTGACGGCGCTCATCGGCTCGGGCGGCAAAACGTCCGCCATGCTGCGGCTGGCGAGCGAGCTGGGGCGCACAGCGCGCGTGATCGTCTGCACCAGCACCCGCATCCTGCCGCCGGATGGGCTGCCGCTGCTTTTAGCCGCAGATGCGGCGCGCGCGCCGGAAGTCCTGGGCGCGCACGGCGCGGTGTGTATCGGCACACCGGCGGAAAAGGGCAAGCTCGCCGCGCCGGAGGTCTCGTTCGCCCAGCTCATGCAGTGGGCAGAGTTCGTGCTCGTGGAGGCGGACGGCTCGAAGCGCCTGCCGGTTAAGGCACACGAACCGTATGAGCCGGTCGTCCCATCGGAAGCAAATCAGACGGTCGCCCTGTTCGGGCTTTCGGGGCTGGGCAAGCCCATCCGCGACGCCGCGCACCGCGCGGAGCGTTATGCGAACAATCTGGGCGTTTCGCCCGATACGATCCTCACGCCACAGCTCGCGGCGGCGCACCTCAACTTCGAGGCGCTGCACACGCGCGTGCTGCTCAATCAGGCGGACATACCCGGCGGGCGGGAGCTGGCGCGGGCAATGGCAGAACATTTACGGACGCCGGTGTGTATGGCGTCCTTGAGAGAGGAGTGGGCAGAATGCTTGTCCTGATCCGGGGCGCGGGCGATCTTGCCAGCGGCATTGCGCTGCGGCTGTGGCGCTCGCATATCCAGGTCGTGATGACCGACCTGCCGCAGCCGACCGCCATCCGGCGGACGGTGTGCTTTTCGCAGGCGATCGTCTATGGCAAAACGCAGGTCGAGGGCGTGACGGCAGTGCGCGCCGAAACGCAGGCAGACGTTGAAAACGCGCTGGCGGCGGGGCTTATCCCGGTGCTGGCGGACGAGACGATGCAGTGCCTACAGTGGCTGCACCCGGACGTTCTGGTGGACGCGGTGCTGGCAAAGCGCAACCTCGGCACAAGGATCACCGACGCGCCGCTCGTCATCGGCGTCGGCCCGGGCTTTACGGCGGGGGAGGACTGCCATTGCGTCATTGAGACGATGCGCGGGCATACGCTCGGCAGAGTCATCCGCGAGGGCGCTGCCATCCCAAATACGAACATTCCCGGACTCATCGGCGGCTACGCGGGCGAGCGCGTGCTGCGCGCGCCGAAGGCGGGCATTTTTGAGCAGAAGCTGGACATCGGCGCGATGGTGCAGGCGGGCGACATTGCCGGCATTGTGGACGGCGAACCGATGCGCTGCACGATCGCGGGCGTTCTGCGCGGCATCCTGCCGGACGGCACGCCGGTGCACAAGGGCATGAAATCGGGCGACGTTGACCCGCGCGGGGACGCTTCGGCGTGCTACACCGCGTCGGATAAAGCCATCGCCATCGGCGGCGGCGTGTTGCAGGCGATTTTGGAATATACGGGCGTTTTGAAGGAGCGGTAACATGGCGGAATCGGAGGTCAAGCTGACAAAGCTGGCAAAATGCGCCGGGTGCGGCGCAAAGGTCGGCGCGGGCGTGCTGGCGCAGCTTTTGGAGGACATCCGCGTGCACAGCGACCCGAATCTGCTCGTCGGCTTTGATAAGAGCGACGACGCGTCGGTTTACCGCGTGTCGGACGAGCTGGCGCTGGTACAGACGGTGGACTTTTTCCCGCCCATCGCCGATGACCCGTACACCTTCGGGCAGATCGCGGCGACGAACGCGCTGTCGGATGTGTACGCCATGGGCGGCGAACCGAAGCTGTGCCTGAACATCATGGCGATCCCTGAAAATATGCCGCGCGAGGCGGTGCACGCGCTGCTGCGCGGCGGCTACGATAAGGTCTATGAGGCGGGCGCGCTCATCACCGGCGGGCACTCGATTTTGGACGACGAGCCGAAATACGGGCTTGCCGTCACGGGCTTTGTGCATCCAGACCGCGTGCTCACGAACGGCGGGGCGAAGCCGGGCGACGTGCTGTTTCTCACCAAGCCCATCGGCATTGGCGTGCTGACCACGGCGGGCAAGGCGAGGCTTTTGAGCGAGGACGATCAGGCGCTTTGCTTCCAGCTTATGACCACGCTCAACAAAGCCGCGCGCGACGTGATGGTCAAGTACCGCGTGCACGCGTGCACGGACGTGACGGGCTTCGGGCTGATGGGGCACGGCAGCGAGATGGCGCAGGGCAGCAATGTGCAGCTCGTCATCCGCACAAAGGACGTGCCGGTGCTCGATCACGCGCTGGATTTTGCACGGGACGGCATTCTCCCGGCGGGGATGTACCGCAACCGCGCGTTTGCGGAAGCTGTGGTGGACGCGGGCGAGACGCCGCTTGCGCTTCAGGATATTTTCTACGACCCGCAGACGGCGGGCGGGCTGCTGCTGGCGGTCGATCCCACCGACGCGGACGCGCTGGAGCGCGAGCTGCTGGCGGCGCTGCCCTATGCGCGGCGCATCGGCACGGTGCAGGACTACACCGGCGGCGCGTACATCCGGCTGGTGTGAGGTGTGATATGCTGCGATATATTCTTGACCCGGAGGACGAGCTGCGGCTGTCAGACGGTGTGATTTTGGTGTTCAGCGGCGCGCGGATGATGACCTTTGAGGTATCACAGGTGCGCGAGGCGGACACGGTGCGCAAAATGCCGGTCGATCGAACCGTGCAGGACGCGCTGCGGCTCGTTGCCGCCGATTCGCTGCTGGGACGGACGTATGAGCTGTTTGTGCCGGAGCGGCATCGCGATTTTGCCGCCTTTTCCGCCGCGCTCACAGCGGCGCGCCCGGATCTGAACGCCGCGCAGGCGGGAAAATTCACCCCGCCCGCGTGCGACGGCAACGGACATCACAGAGACTGACGCATATTTGCGGCGTTTCTGCGCACTCTATCCAAAAGGAGGCGAGGCGTATGAAACGCAAACGGCGCGAGCGCGCAAATGCAGTCGTCGAGAGCATCGTCCACCAGCCTGCGAGCGATACCGACCCGCAGGGGAGCTGGACCGGCCGCCCGGAGGAGGCATACGAGACCCCGGTGCAGGACGCGGACGACCTTTGACCTTACAAGCCACCCGCAGACGGCGGGTGTCCATAGCAATACCAGAAACGGAGGAACATACCATGACAAAAACCATTTTGACCATCGAAGGAATGCAGTGTGGGATGTGCGAATCGCACGTCAACGACGCGATCCGAAACAGTTTCCCTGTGAAAAAGGTCACGTCCTCGCACGCGAAGAACCGCACCGAGATCCTCAGCGAGCAGCCGCTCGACGAGCAGAAGCTGCGCGAGGTCATCGACAAGACCGGCTACGAGCTCAAGGACATCGCGTCCGAGCCGTATGAGAAAAAGGGTCTGTTCCATCGGTAAAATGATCGTATCCCCATCCGGCTCGCCGGATGGGGATATTTTTTGTAAAAGACTACAAAACAGCGCCGCGATATGCTATACTAACCATAATTACGGTAAAAGGGGAGATTTGGCAATGAGCCGGGCAGACGAGATTTACATTCAGACTTGCAGACAGATCCTGGACCACGGCGTGTGGGATACCGACCGCCCCGTCCGCCCGCATTGGGAGGACGGCACGCCGGCGCACACCGTCAAGCAGTTCTGCGTGGTCAACCGCTACGACCTGCGCGAGGAGTTTCCCATCATGACGCTGCGCAGGACGTATTACAAGTCCTGCATTCAGGAGCTTTTGTGGATCTGGCAGAAAAAATCCAACAAAATTTCCGAGCTTGGCAGCCATATCTGGGACAGCTGGGCAGGCCCTGACGGCACGATCGGCAAAGCCTACGGCTATCAGCTCGGCGTGAAGCACATCTACCCCGAGGGCGAGTTTGACCAGGTGGACCGCGTGCTGTACGACCTCAAGCACAACCCCGCCTCGCGCCGTATCCTCACGAATCTCTACAATCACCACGACCTGCACGAGATGGGGCTTGCGCCGTGCGCGTACTCCATGACGTTCAACGTCAGCGGCAACACCCTTAACGCCATCTTAAACCAGCGCAGTCAGGATATGCTCACCGCGAACAACTGGAACGTGGTGCAGTATGCCGTGCTGGTGCATATGATGGCGCAGGTGTCGGGGCTGGAGGCGGGCGAGCTGGTGCACGTCATCGCCGACTGCCATATCTACGACCGCCATGTGCCGCTGGTGGAAAAAATGCTGAAAAATCCGCAGTACCCCGCGCCGACGTTCGTGATGGACAGGTCGATCACGAATTTCTACGACTTCACGGTGGACAGCTTCCGCATGGAAAACTATCAGTACGCCGATTTTTCCGACCCCATCCCGGTGGCGATCTGAGGTGGCGGCATGGAGCTGATCGTAAACGTGACGGAAAACTGGGGCATCGGTCTGCGCGACCGGCTGCTTGTCGCCATTTCGGCGGACTTAAAACGCTTTCGTGCGCTCACCATGGGCAAGACCGTTATTCTCGGGCGGCGCACACTGGCAACGTTCCCGGGCGGCAGACCGCTTAAAAACCGCGAGAACATCGTGCTGACGCATGACAAAACTTTTGCGGCGGAGGGCGCGCTGGTCGCGCACGACCTGCCGGAGCTGTTTGCGCTTCTGCGCGTAAAAAATCTGGACGACGTGTGCGTCATCGGCGGGGCGAGCGTGTATGAGCAGCTTTTGCCGTACTGCGCGCGCGCCCGCGTGACGAAAACGCTGCTCACGCCGGAGGCGGATCGCTTTTTCCCGGATCTGGACGAGCTGGAAAACTGGCAGATCGAGCACGAAACCTCGCCGCAGGAGGAAAACGGCGTGCGCTTTTTGTATATTGACTATGTGAACCTGTCGCCCCGCCCGCTGGCGTGACGGCAGGAGATGAAGGAACGAACGACTATGGAACAGGTAACATTTCAGGATCTCGGGCTCTCACCGCAGATCTTACAGGCACTGGAGCAGAAGGGCTACGGCTATCCTACGCGCATTCAGGCGGAGGCGATCGGCCCGCTCATGCAGTGGAAGGACGTCATCGCCAAAGCGCCCACGGGCACAGGCAAGACGTTTGCCTTCGGCATCCCGATGATCGAGCACATCGACGCCGCGTCGGAGGACTTACAGGGCTTGATCCTTGCGCCCACGCGCGAGCTCGCCATTCAAATTTGCGACGAGCTGCGCGGACTTTTGAAGTTTTATAAGGACATCCGCGTGGCGGTCGTGTACGGCGGCGCGAAGATCGAGGGGCAGATCAGCCAGCTCAAAAAGCACCCGCAGATCGTCGTGGCGACGCCGGGGCGGCTCATGGACCACTACAACCGCAAAACGCTGCGGCTGGACAAGGTCAAAACAGTCATCCTCGACGAAGCCGACCGTATGCTCGACATGGGCTTCTTTGACGATGTGACAAAGATCATCGAAAAGATCAAAAACCGCAAAAATCTCGGGCTGTTTTCCGCCACGATCTCGCAGGAGGTCATGACGGTGTCGTGGATGTATCAGCGCGACGAGGTGGAGATCACCGTCCCCGCCGATCAGGAGAACCGCCCCGACATTGACCAGTATTCCATCACCGTCCCGCCGCTGGAGAAGATCGGCATCGTCCTCAAGCTGCTGCGCACGATGCAGCCGGCGCGGTGCATCATTTTCTGCAACACCAAGGCGATGTGCCAGCGCCTTAGCGACGATCTGCGCCGCGCGGGCGTGGACGCCGACTGCCTGCACGGCGATATTCGGCAGGCGACGCGCGAAAAGACCATGCGCACGTTCAAGGACGGCAAGCTCGCCGTGCTGATCGCCACGGACGTCGCGTCCCGCGGCATCGACGTGGACGATGTGGACATGGTCATCAACTACGACGTGCCGGAGGAGAACGAGTATTACATCCACCGCATCGGTAGGACCGGGCGCGCGAAGAAAAAGGGCGTCGCCATCTCCGTCATCGGCACGTTCCCCGAGCAGGCAAAGCTCGACGAGATCGCCAAATATTCGCACTATCAGGTGCAGAAGGTCAAATTCCTGGACGACGGCACGCTGGTGGCGGAAGAGCCGAAAAAGCCCGCCGCACCCCCGGCACGAGGCAGAAGGAGATTCCGTTGACCGCCGCGGAGCGGGGTCTGCTGCTGCTCTGCTGTCAGCTTGGCGAGGCGGACGTGCCGGTTCTCACGATGGCGCAGTTCCGCACGCTCTCCGTCCGCGCGCACGCGCAAAGCTCGCGCCCCGCGGGCCTCTTGCGGGAGCTGACGGCGCGGGATGTGCAGGCACTCGGCTACGGTGCGGACGCGGCAGAGCGCATTGCGGGGCTGCTCGCGCGCGAGCAGCGGCTGGATGCGTATCTCGACGCGATGCACCGGCGCGGCTTTGACGCGGTGACGCGCATCAGCCCGGCGTATCCGCCCGCCATCTCGGAAAAAATGGGCATGAGCGCCCCGCCGGTGCTCTTTACGCTGGGGGATCAGACGCTGTTTCAGCGGCGCTGCGTCGCGCTGGTGGGGTCTCGTGCGCTGCACGCGCCCGGTCGGCGTTTTGCCGAAACGGTCGGCAGACTGGCGGCGGAGGAGGGCTATGTGCTCGTCTCCGGCGGCGCGAATGGGGCGGACAGCGCCGCGCAGGCGGCGTGCCTGGCAGCGGGCGGCAGCGTGATCGTGTTTACGGCGGGCAGACTTCTGGACTGCGCGGCGCACGCACACGTGCTGTATGTGAGCGAGGGCGGCTGCGAGCTGCCGTTTTCCACGCCGCGCGCCATGAGCCGCAACCACCTCATCCACGCCATGGGCGAAAAGACGCTCGTTGCGCAGTGCGCCTGCGGCACGGGCGGCACATGGCACGGGACGCTCGACAATCTGCGCGCGGGCTGGTCGCCGGTGTTCGTCAGCGACGACGGCTCGGACGGCTCGCGGGCGCTGTGCGTGCGCGGCGCGCAGCCGGTGCGCGAGCTGCGCTCGCTGACAGAATTGCAGTCCGAACAGCTCCAATTCCCGGTCTGAAACAAATATTGATCGATTTTGAGGCGGGAGCGGTGCTCCCGCTTTCTTTTTGTGAAATTTATCAGTAGCATTTCAGTTGTTAATAGCGTATAATGTCTACAACGCAGAAGTGAAAGGAGGATCGCGGTCAATACCGCCATAAGCGCCGTGTTCCTGTAGTTCTACCTTACAGGATGACGAGGAAGCGTGTGATCGAACGGATCGGCGGATGCACGCTCGCGCCGCCCGGGCGCGTGACGCAGCCGACAAAGCCCGCGGGCAACTGCGGGACAAAACGACTGTGACCGGGAAGCAGACAAACGGACTGCGTGTTTGCCTGAAATTTTTCAGGAGGACAATTATATATGTGTGGTATCGTTGGATACGTCGGCAGGGAGCAGGCTGCGCCCATTTTGCTGGAGGGTCTGTCGCGGCTGGAATACCGCGGCTATGACTCGGCGGGCATCTGCGTGAGCGCGGACGGGCGCTTGCAGCTCTCCAAATCGAAGGGGCGGCTGCAAAACCTGATCGAAAAGACCGAAAACGGCGCGCTTTTGCCTGGAACGCTCGGCATCGGGCACACCCGCTGGGCAACGCACGGCGAGCCGAATGACATCAATTCCCACCCGCACCTGAGCCAGGGCGGCAAGATCGCGCTGGTGCACAACGGCATCATTGAAAATTATCTGGAGCTGCGGCAGTTTTTGCAGGCAAAGGGCGTGCAGTTCGCGTCCGAGACCGACAGCGAGGTCGTGGCGCAGCTTCTGGAGTTTTACTATTTGCAGACGCACAGCGTCTTTGACGCGCTGTATATGGTCCTGCACCGCATTGAGGGCGCATATGCTCTCGGCATCCTCTGCGCCGACGAGCCGGATCGCATCTACGCCGCCCGGAAGGACGCGCCGCTGCTGCTGGGCTACGGCAACGGGTGCAATTTCATCGCCTCGGACGTGACGGCGCTGGTGAAGCACACGCGCACCGTCGCGTATATGGAGGACGGCGAGGTCGCCGTGCTCACCCGCGATTCCATCCGCGTCTTTGACGCGATGGAGCAGGAGGTGCAGAAGGAGCGGCATTTTGTCGATTGGGAGATTTCGGCGGCGGAAAAGGGCGGCTATCCGCACTTTATGCTCAAAGAGATCATGGAAGAGCCGGACGCTGTCCGCCGCACCATCAGTCCGCGGCTCAAGGGCGGGCGTATCACGCTCGATGACCTGACGCTCACGCGGCAGGAGCTGGAAGGCTTCTCGCGTATCTGCATCATCGCCTGCGGCTCGTCGTATCACGTCGGCGTGATCGGAAAATATAACATCGAAAAGCTCGCGCGCATCCCCGTGGAGGTCACGCTTGCGTCCGAGTTCCGCTACTGTGACCCGCTGGTGGACGAAAAAACGCTCGTGCTCGTCATCAGCCAGTCCGGCGAAACGCTCGACACCATGGCGGCCATGCGCGAGGCAAAGGCGCGCGGCGCGCGGGTGCTGTCCATCGTGAACGTGGTCGGCAGCTCCATCGCCAGGGAGTCTGATGACGTGCTCTACACCTGGGCAGGTCCTGAGATCGCCGTGGCGACGACGAAGGCGTTTTCTACGCAGCTCGTGCTGCTGGATATGATCGCGCTGTATTTTGCCGATCTGCTGGGGCGCATCGCGCCGGAGCGCTACCAGGCGCTGGTGGACGAAATTTCGCGCCTGCCGGAAAAAATGGAGGCGATCTTGCAGGACTGCAAGGGCATCCAGCACTACGCCAGCCAGTATTTTAACCATGAATCCATCTTCTTCATCGGGCGCAATCTGGACTATGCGCTGGGGCTGGAGGGGTCGCTCAAGCTCAAGGAAATTTCCTACATCCATTCGGAGGCGTATGCCTCGGGCGAGCTCAAGCACGGCACGATCTCGCTCGTGGAGCAGGGGACGCTCGTGGTGGCGCTGAGCACCTATTCGCCGCTGTTTGACAAGGCAATGAGCAACGTGGTCGAGGTCAAGGCGCGCGGCGCGCAGGTGCTGGCGCTCACGACGGCGCGGCATCGCGCCGAGATGGAAAAGAACGCCGACGCCATCCTCACCATCCCCGAAACGGAGGATATGTTCCTGCCGTCTTTGGGTGTCATCCCGCTGCAATTGTTCGCGTACTACATGGCACTCCAGCGCGGCTGCGATATTGATAAGCCCAGAAACCTGGCAAAAAGCGTGACCGTTGAATAAGTAAAATGCCCGGAGTGCCTGCACTCCGGGCATTTTTACGGCTCTTTTTTCGGCAGGAGCGTCAGCTCCGCCTCCGGCTGCGATAGATACAATTCCTCGCACGCCTGCTGCGCCGCAATAATTTTCGCCTGCGCGCACTCCAATTCCCGCAGCGCCGCCTCCGACGCGCGGATCATGGGTCAGATACATCTGCTGATAATCGGGCATGGGCTTCGCCTCCAAATCGTCTATGTGTAGTCTAATAGTAGCATACATAGCCTACTATGTCTATAGAATTTCGGTATCTTTTTCATAGAAAGATGAAAGGGATGACCGTTATGGACATGATCACGGCGGTGAAGAATCGAATTTTGCAGCTTTGTGGCGAGCGGGACATCAGCATCAACCGGCTGGCGACGCTCAGTGCGCTGCCGCCGTCGAGCGTGAAAAATATACTGTACGGCAAAAGTCAGAACCCGAAGCTGTTGACCATCAAGCTCATCTGCGACGGACTCGGCATCACCCTCGGCGAGTTTTTCGCCACGCCGGAATTTGACGCGCTGGAGCAGGAAATACAGTAGGACAGAAATATGCGAAAACGGAAATTGGCGCTCGGCGACCGCAATCTGGTCGGCGCGCGAGTCACGCAGGCGCGGCTGGCGCGCGGCATGAAGCAGACGGAGCTGCTGGCGCAGCTTCAGCTCGCCGGGGTCGATCTGAGCGTCCCAGCGCTGTCGCTGCTGGAAGGGCAGAAGCGCCCGGTGAGCGATATGGAACTGTGCGCGCTGGCGGATATTCTCAAGGTCAGCCCCGACTGGCTGCTGGGGCGCACGGAGGAAATGGGGTAAGGTATGGCAATTAAGGATGTCGTAGCGGCGCGGGTGCTGGAGCTTTGCCGCGAGCGGGGCATTCGCCCGAACGAGCTTGCGAACCGCGCGGGAGTGACGGCGTCCACGGTATACAGCCTGCTGGATGCCCGTCGGCGCGATGTTTCGGTTGTAACCGTGAAAAAACTCTGTGATGGTTTGGAGATTACGATCGGAGAGTTTTTTGCGAGCGCGGAATTTGACGCGCTGGAGCAGGAGATCGTATAAAAAACGACCGGGAGGGGATTGCTGCTCCCTGACAGGGGTAACAACGTTGGCGGGGGTTACCCGGCTGGTGTTTATGCACCAGCCGGGTTTTCTGTCGGCGGATAGCCGGGAA
>CALACZ010000183.1 GCA_937890735.1 uncultured Bacillota bacterium | reverse complement strand
TTCGCAAAGTGTTTACAGTTTCATTTGAAAAACCGTCTTGACAATATTCATCGGAGTGCAAAGTATTTTATGCGACGTACACGCCGCCGCAGAAAATGATCTGAATCCATTTTGCGCCTGCGGGCGCAAAACTCTGCGAGGCTAGATCGGCAGTCAAAACCAGCGTGGTCCTTTTTGGACCACGCTGGTTTTGACATTTAAAGTGTTACATATCGAACGGTTCCATGCCGAGGACGGGGTGACCGACTTCGGTCAGGTATGCGAGCAGCTCCTCGGGGTCGCCGTTCGGGCAGCTGGTCTCGTCCGCGACCATGTCGGCAAAGTTCTCGATGCCGTACAGATCCTTGGCGGTCTCGTTGAGCTTGTCGCGGATCTGATCCTTCAGATCCTTCGGAAGCCACACCAGACGGGCAACGCCGCCCTCTGCCTTGAGGAACTTATGGGAGGCGATGTAGTGCTTGCCATGACCCATGAAGCCCGGCGTCTGCACGCCGCCGCCGGTCATGGACGCCATTTCGGAGAACGTCATGCCGAGCGGAGTCATGCCCGCGAACTCACGGCAGGTGATGACAACGCCCATCGAGCACGGCTCGATGCCGCAGATGCACTCGAAGCAGCCGCAGGAGGTCATCGGATCCTCGAGCAGGGAGTACAGCGTGACGTGCTCCAGCGCGCCGTGCGAGTACTGCGCGACAGCCTCGTCGACGTCCTCGTAGCGGCCGGTGCGCTCGTCGGTGCAGCGCTCCTTGGTGACGACCTGGCAGGGACCCTGCGGGTCGAGCTCGTTGGTGGCCTTCGCGTCCAGCCAGGACACGGCGCCGCACAGACCCAGACGTTCCGGGGTGACGATGCACACGTGGCTCGGGGAGAACGCCTGGCACATGATGCAGGAATAGAACACGGGCACGGATTCGTCGGTCATGGACTTCAGGCGCTCGTCGCGCTTGTCGAACACTTCGTTCGCCTGACGGCGCAGCTCGGCGTTCGCCTCGTCGCCGACGACGATGCGGACCTGGCACTTATCGACCACGGTGTCGAACTCGGACTTGATCTTGGCGTAGAGCACTTCGCCGATGTGGCGGAAGCGGAAGCCAGCCTCAAAGTCTGCCTTGCTGACACGCACACGGATCATATCGCGCTGACCGGTGTGCATGAGACCTTCCACGCAGTTGAGGAAGGAGTGGATCTTACGCTCAAAGACCGGCTCAAAGTCGGGCTGCATATTCTTGCCCGCGACCTCGACGGTGTAGCTGAGGGAGATTTTGCTGCCCGGCTCGAACTCGTCCATCTCAGGACCGACGACCTCGATCTTGTGATCCTCGACCTCGCTGGCGTCTTTTGTGAGGACCAGCTCGAAGCAGTCCTTGCGCGAGCCGTCGATCTCGATCTGCATATCGCCCTTGCGGATGATCTCGCCCTCGAAGGCGGAGGAGAAGGAGACGGGGATGTCGATCTTGGTGATCTTGAGCTTGATGCCGCGCGCCTCGATGGAGGTGTCGATCCAGTCCTTGGTGTCATCGTAGATGATGAGGGACTTCGGCACTGCCCACATATCGTCGTGGTCGTTGGTGATGACCGGGAAGCCGAGCTTGATCGCGCCAGCGCCGCAGGCGACGGTGATGTCGTTGACCGGCTTATAGGCGTTGACGAACGCGTTGATGCGCTCGAAGGTGTACTTGTGGAAGCCTTCCACATCGCCGGGCTGGATCGCGCCGAAGATCATCGCCGCGCGCACGACGAGGGAGATGACGTGACCGACCGACCAGATGTCCTCGCCGACGGGGACGACACGGACCGGGAAGCCCATGGAAACGCCCGCCTCGACCGCCTGCTCGATGATGCCGCCGATCAGGAATACGAAAATGCCGCGGGACTGATAGCCCTTGATGGTCTCGACCGCTTCCTCGGTGGAAGGAGCAGGACCGATCATCACGACGAAGCCGGGGATGTCGCCGGTGACGAGCGGAACGCCCAGCTCACGGACCTCGGCGTCGGTGAAGTGACCGTGGTAGTTCGTGCCCTCGTAGGGCGCGTCGGTCTTGACGTACTTGCACGCCTCGATCATCTCGGCGGCGATGGCAGTGCCCACGCCGGACTGGAAGATGGAGTTCGTGCGCGGCTCGCGCAGCATCATGGCCTTGACGTCCGCCAGCGCGTCCTGAAGTTCGCCCACGTTCGTGACCTTCTTGCCGATGTAGGCATAGATGCAGGCGAGGAAGTAGGCGGTGGAGGGCATGGTCAGCGGCGCGTCGCGCCCGACCTCTGCCGCGATCTTATTGACTTCCGCTTCGGCTTTGGCGAACATCTCGTCCGAGCCGCGGAATACTCTTTCAAATAACGTCTTCATATATTCAGGTTCATTCCTTTCAGATTCTCAGATTCATGCCTGGGAGTCGAGCCTTGCTTTGATGGCGCGGATGGCGTCCAGCGCGGCGGGGCTTTGATCGTAGGGAGAAAGTCCTTTGCGGTCGGCGTCGATGACGTCTGCGTCGTAGGGGATAAAGCCGAGCAGGCTTTCCTCCGGGATGCGGCTGCGGACGAACGCGCGGTCGGAATCGTCGCGGATCTTGTTGGCGACGACCGAGACGCGGTGGATGCCAAGGTCGGCGGCGAGCTTTTTGACCTTTTCATAGGTCTGCACGCTGCGCGCGCCGGGCTCGATGACCACGATGAACTGATCGACCATGCTCGCTGTGCCGCGCCCCAGGTGCTCCAGCCCTGCCTCCATGTCCATGATGACAACGTCATCCTTGCGGAACACGAGGCTGGAGAGCAGCGCCTTGAGCATGACGTGCTCGGGGCAGACGCAGCCGCTGCCGCCGGTATCGACCGTGCCCATGACGAGGAGCTTGACGCCGTTAATTTCCTTTGCCAGCTTATCCGGCAGGTCGGAGACCTCGGGATTGAGCTTGTAGAAGGAATTGAGGTCGTTCGCGCCGGTGCGCTCCTTGGCGAGCTGCTTCATTTTGGACACGGGGACGATGGCGTTGACCTCGTCCTCGTTCAGCCCCAGCGCCAGACCTAAGTTAGCATCGGGATCGACGTCGGCGGCAAGGACGGTGCGTCCCTCATCGGCGTACAGCCGCGCGAGCGTGGAGGAGAGCGTCGTTTTGCCGACGCCGCCCTTTCCTGTGATAGCCAGTTTCATATCGGACCTTCCTTAAAAATGCGGGGATGCGGGATCAGATGCCCAGCGCGGCGCGCTTGGCTTCGATGGATTCGATCATGCGGTCGCCCAGCTTTTCGATGTCGGTCTCGACGACGAAGTTCGCCTCGACCCACTCCTTGCAGCCGGTCTGCCCCTGCAGGAGCTCCGTGATCTCGCTCGAGCCCTTGGAGTAGGGATCGACGCCGAGGTAGGTTTCAATGCCGGTGGCGACGACGTAGTTGCCGATGGACACTGCCTTTTCAGACATCCATTCCGGCGCGCAGCCGCACAGCGGGATCTGAGAAATGTTGATGCCCCAGTCCTTGGCAATATCGGACGCGAGGATCATCATACGCGAGATGTCCACGCACGAGCCCATATGCAGGATGGGAGGAATGCCGACGAGCTTGCACACGCGCTTTAAGCCCTCGCCGCAGTATTCGGCGGCGTCCGGGTCCATCAGACCCGCCTTGGCGGCAGCCTGTGCGGAGCAGCCGGAGACGATGACGATGATGTCGTTTTTCAGGAGCTTTTTCATCAGCTCGATGTGCGCGGTATCGGGGCGGACCTTGGGGTTGTTGCAGCCGACCATGGCGACCGCGCCGCGCAGAACGCCGGCCTTGACAACATCGACCAGCGGCTTCGTCGTGCCGGTGAGATCCACATGGGAGTTCGTCACGCCGTCCAGGCACTTCTTGATGGCTTCGACGGAGTAGCCCACGCGCGCCTTGGTCTTGAGCTGCGGGATGTTGACGAGATCCTGATTGCGGTTTTTGAAGTTTTCGACCGCCATCTTCACGATCGCCTTGGCGTTTTCCACCGCGGTGTCCTCATGGAACTCGATGAAGTCGGAGTCTGGCATCCGGGCGATGGGAGAGGTGGTGATGAACTTGGTATGGAAGCACTTGGAGAGCGGGCCGAGCGCCGGGAAGATGCACTGCACGTCCACGACGATGGCTTCGCAAGCGCCGGTGAGCACGACGTTTTCCTGCTGGAGGAAGTTGCCCGCCATGGGGATGCCCTGACGCATGGCGACTTCGTTGCCGGTGCAGCAGACGCCGCAGATGTTGATGCCCTTCGCGCCGTTTTCCTTGGCGAGCGCGATCAGCTCGGGGTCTTGCGCGTAGAACACGATCATTTCGGACAGCGACGGATCGTGACCGTGGACAACGATGTTGACCATGTCCTTTTCCATGACGCCGATGTTGGCGGTGGTGTCAACGGGCTTCGGCGTGCCGAAGAGAATGTCGGAGAACTCCGTGCCCATCATCGAGCCGCCCCAGCCGTCGGACAGACCGGCGCGCAGCGACTGCTTGATGAGCGCTTCGGGAAGCGACGAGCAGCCCATATGCGTCATATGCATGGACTGAGAGACCTCGCGGTCGATGGCGCGCGGTTCGATGCCCGCCTTGTGCCACAGATCCTGCGTATGCTCCGGCGCGCGCTTGAGGAAGCGCTGCACGCCGAAGGGCTTGCCGTATTCCATCAGACCCGTTTCGGCGACCTCGTGCGCGAGGTCGTAGATGTCCTTGCCCTCGGTCTCGATGCCCCATTCGGCAGCGATCCGCTTGAGCTTTTCGGGGTCTTTGACCTGATACGCGCCGCCGTCCTTCGCCTGGTAGAGCGTATGGCAGATCTGGCGGCCGTGGTCAGAGTGCGTTGCCGCGCCGCCTGCGGTGAAGCGCAGGTAGTTACGGCCGACGATGCCGTGCACGTCGCAGCCGCAGATACCGCGCGGCGCTTTGGGCGTGATGCGGCACGGACCCATCGAGCAGATACGGCAGCAGGTGCCGGCTTCGCCGAATCCGCAGTGCGGGGTCTGGTTTTTGACGCGCTGCTGCCAGGAGTCTGCGCCGACCTTCTTGCCGGTCTCCAGCAAGGTGTTCGTCGCTTCCTCCATCTGTTCAATCGTGATTAAGCGATCCCAATCCATCAGTGATTTTTCCTCCTAAAATTGATCGTTCGGGTGGACGGGAGCCTGCCGCGGCAAACCCCCGTGCGGGGATAGACAGTTTACGTTCATTGTATCAAGTACGGCAGTGAAAGTCAACCGTGATTCGGCACGTTCCGCCCGCTCACGATTCTTTTTCGAGATGAAAAAATTGCCGGAAACGACAAGCGCTTCCGGCAATTCGAAAATGTTATTGTTTGACGGCTTCGGACGGGGTATGGACGATGAGGTGCGGGTAGGTCATTTCAACGCCCGCCGCCTTAAATTCGCGCCAGACGGCGTCGAGCAGGTCGGCGCGCACGTCATAATAGTGCGCAGACGTGGTCCACACGCGCAGCGCGTAGGCGACGGCGCTGTCGCGGTAGTCCTCCACGCGGGCGTAGACCGGCTCGCCGGGCAGCACGTCCTTGACATCCGCTGCCCGGCGCAGTGCGGCGCAGACGGTCTGCGGGTCGGCGTCGTAGCTGGCGGTGATGATGAGGTCCACGCGGCGCTTGCCGTTGCCGGTGCAATTGCAGACGCGGCTGGACGTGACCTTGCTGTTCGGCAGGTATAGAACCTGCCCGTCGTAGCACAGAAGGCGCGTGTGGAACAGACCGATCAGCTCCACCGTGCCGCCGCGCCCGTCGATCTCCACATAGTCGCCCACGCGAAACGGCTTGCTCGTGAGCAGCAGCACGGCGGCGGCGATGTTCGCAAGCAGGTCTTGAACAGATAGGGAAATGGCAAGACCTGCGACGCTCAAGATCGCCAGCAGCGAGGACGTATCCACGCCCAGCGTGCCCGCGAGGAGCATGACGGCGATGAAGATCATCACGCCGCGCGTGACGGCGAGAATGAGCTTATGCAGCCGCGTCTCGATGTGCGAGCGGGCGAGCAGGCGCTTTGCCGCGCTCTGCACCAGGCGGATGAGCGCCGCGCAGACGAGCAGCAGCACGACTGCCGTTAAAATGCGCGTCAGCGACAGGGAATCGACAAATTTCGTCAGGGCGGACTGCGCCTCGGCGGCGGACTGTACGGCGTCACTGCCGAGGACTTCGGAAAGCGCGCCGTTCATGCCTGCTCCTCCGGCTGCGCGGCGGGCGCGGCTTCGTCCGCCGCCTCCGTCTCGCCCGTCAGGCGCTTGGCGTCGGCGTTGACGTATGCCATCAGCTCCTCGCCGGTGATGGTCTCCTTTTGCAGAAGGAAGAGCGCGACCTCATCGAGCAGCGGACGGTGCGCGAGCAATATCTCCTTTGACCTCTTGTAGCACTGCGCGAGCAGCGACTGGATCTCGCTGTCCGCCGCCGAGGCGGTGGAGTCGGCGCAGTTCATCATGGTGCTGCCGTCCAGATATGGGTTTGAGACGGTGGACAGCGCCATGAGACCGAACTTTTCGCTCATGCCGTACTGCGTGACCATCTTGCGGGCGAGCTCCGTGGCGCGCTCGATGTCGTTGGACGCGCCGGTGGTCTGAATACCGAACACGAGCTGCTCCGCCGCGCGCCCGCCGAGCAGCGTTTGCAGCTCGACCAGCAGCTCTTCGCGGGAGCTGAGGAATTTTTCTTCCTCGGGCATCTGCATGGTGTAGCCCAGCGCGCCGGAGGTATGCGGGACGATGGTGATCTTGGAGACGGGCTGCGTATGCTTTTGCAGCGCCGCGACGAGCGCGTGCCCGACCTCGTGGTAGGAGACGATGCGCTTTTCGGTGTCGGTGAGGACCGTGCCCTTTTTCTCCGTACCGGCGATGACCGTTTCAAACGAGACGAGCAGGTCCTGCTGGTTGACTGCCTTGCGCCCCTGACGCACGGCGCGCAGCGCCGCTTCGTTCACGAGATTCGCAAGATCCGCGCCGACCGCGCCGGCGGTCGCCTGCGCGATCTTGTGCAGATCCACGTCCTCGGCGAGCTTGATGTTTTTGGTATGCACGCGCAGCGTCTGGTAGCGCCCCTGAAGATTCGGGCGGTCCACGATGATGCGGCGGTCAAAGCGCCCGGCGCGCAGCAGGGCCTTATCGAGAATTTCGGGGCGGTTCGTCGCCGCCAGGATGACCACGCCCTTGGACGAGTCAAAGCCGTCGATCTCGGCAAGGAGCTGGTTGAGCGTCTGCTCACGCTCGTCGTTGCCGCCGAATTTGGAGTCGCGCGTGCGCCCGATGGCGTCGATCTCGTCAATAAAGATGATGGCGGGGGCGACCTTGTTCGCCTCCTGGAACAGGCTTCTCACGCGGCTTGCGCCCACGCCGACGAACATCTCCACAAAGTCCGAGCCGGAGATGGAGAAGAACGGCACGTTCGCCTCGCCCGCGACCGCCTTTGCCAGCAGCGTTTTGCCTGTGCCGGGCGAGCCGACGAGCAGCGCGCCCTTGGGGAGCTTCGCGCCGATGGCGGTGTATTTCTGCGGGTTGTGCAGGAAGTCGATGATCTCGACGAGCGATTCCTTCGCCTCGTCCTGACCGGCGACGTCGGCAAACGTCACGCCCGTCTGGCGCTCCATATAGACCTTTGCCTTGTTTTCGCCGATGCCGCCGAGACCGCCCATGCCGCCCATCCGTTTGGACATACTGCGCATGAGGAGGCTGAACAGCAGATACATGAACGCCACCGGCAGCACCCAGGTGAGGATGAACGAGACGATGGGACTTGCCTGCTCCACGATCTCGCTGTTGAACGCAACGCCGTGTGCGGTGAGCTGCGAGACGAGCTCCGCAGTGTCCATATTCGGGATGAGTCCCGTATAATAGACGTGCTGCTGCCCCTTGGTCTTTTCCGCTTCCTCTTTCGTGAGGATCTCCAGGCGGTCATCGGTCATAAATTCGACCTCGGCGACCTTGTCCTCGTCCAGCATGGTGAGGAACTCATCATAGCTGATCTCCACCAGATAGGATCTGGAGAGACTGGTATAGAGCGTATTGATGAGCAGCGTGCCGATCAGCGCGGCGATGACCAGAAATAAGATCCTGCGCCCGGAATTGCCGCTTCCGTCAGCGTCGCCGCGGTTATTGTTATTTTGCTTTTTGGGGGAGTTGCTCACGAAAAGCACCTTCTTTCCATGGGGTAATGCTTATGATATGCCGCGATTTTATCACATTTGCCAACCGTTTACAAGGACGGCAAATAGAACGGGCGGTAAATTTTCTGTGAATTTAACTGAGCATTTCAAAAACAGGTTTTTGAAATGCTCTCAAACGAAAACCGCTTCGCTGGGTTTCCGTTTGAAAAGGCTTGCACTCTGCCGCGCGCATAAATTTTGCGCGGGGCGCAAAATTTCCACACTTGCAGAGCGTAAAGTATTTTTGCCGACGTACACGCCGCCGTCAAAAATGATTTGAATTTTATTTTGTGCCTGCGGGCACAAAACTCTGCGAGGCTTTTTCAGTACTCTGGGTTGTTTCCTTCGACAAGGTCTGTTATAATAAGTTCAACATTATGGGTATCTGCGCGCTGGCGCAGAGAAACGGAGAGACAAACGATGGCAGAGAGAAAACGCACCGATGACCGCAGGCGTTCTGACGACCGCCGCCGCGCCCCGCGCGCGCCGGAAAACGAGAACGCAGAAAATATCCTGGAAGGGCGCAACGCGCTCTCCGAGGCGCTTTCCAGCGGGCGGACGGTCGATAAGGTATTCATCGCCGAGGGCAGCACCGACCGGGCGCTGGCGCGGCTGGCGGCGCTTGCCAAGCAGGCGGGCGCGGTGGTCGTGGAGACCGACCGGCGCAAGCTCGACCAGATGTCGGCAACGGGCGCGCATCAGGGCGTGATCGCGCAGGTGGCGGCGCATGACTACGCAAGCATTGACGATATTTTTGCCCGCGCAGAGCAGTCCGGCAGACCGCCGCTCATCGTGCTCTGCGACGAGCTGTCCGACCCGCACAATCTCGGCGCGATCATCCGCACGGCGGAGTGCGCCGGGGCGCACGGCGTCATCATTCCCAAGCGCCGCAGCGTGGGGCTGACGGCGGTCGTGGGAAAAACGTCGGCGGGCGCACTGGAATATATGCCGGTGGCGCGCGTTGCCAATCTGACGGCGGCGATCGACGAGCTGAAAAGCCGCGGCGTGTGGGTATTCGGCACGGCGGCGGACGGCGACACGGCGCTTTATAAAGCAGACCTTAAAAACGCGGCGGCGATCGTCATCGGCAATGAGGGCAGCGGCATGAGCCGCCTGGTCGCGGAGCGGTGCGATTTTAAGGTCAGTATTCCCATGCTGGGCAGTATTTCATCCCTGAACGCCTCGGCGGCAGCTGCCATTCTGCTCTATGAGGCAGTGCGTCAGAGAATGGCGTAATAGTTTTTTGGTGACCACATGAAAGATGATTCGCAGGATCTGAGAGACGAACAAGTTCATATCGCCCCGGATGCTGCGCAGGAGGAGCAGGAGCGCTTCTCGCTGGAGGATATTCTGGACGAATTTGGCGGCTGGAGCAAGCGCGAGCCGGAGGAAAAGCCCGCGCAGGAGGACGTCGCGTGGGGCGAGCCTTCGGGGAACGAGCCGGAGGAGGACGTGAAGGACGCGGACGTAAAGGAAGCGGACACGCGGGAAACGCCCGCGCCCGGCGAGGCAAAGCCCGAGGACGCGCCGCCGCAGACGGCGACGCAGGACACGGTGCGCTTTACGCCCATCCGCGACGAGGACGTGCCGCCGAAGCCCGAGGTCTGGCGCTATGAGGGCGAGCCGCTGCCGGAGAGCGCGGCGGACGCGCAGAGCGCCGAGGAGCGCCGTGAGGCGCGGCGGGAAGAGCAGCTTCGCCGCCGCCGCGAGCAGCGTATCGCCCGCGAACAGGCGCGGCAGAAGCGCGCGGCAAATCGCCGTCTGCGCCGTCAGGAGCGCCCGGACGCGGTGTATGCGACCATCGAGGACGCACTGGCGGCATACAGCCGCCGCTCCACGCAGCGGCTGCGGCTGATCGGGTCGTTTTTGCTGTGCCTTGCGTCGGCAGTCTTGCTGCTGCTGGCGAATATCCGCATCGGCGGCATCGACCTGTCGGGCTACCGCGTGGCGTTTTCGCTGGCGATGCTGGCGATCATGCTGGGGCAGATGCTGCTGGCGTATGATGTATTCGTACAGGGCATTTTGCAGGCGCTGCGGCTGCGGTTCGACCATTTGAGCCTGCTCGTGCTGCTGACGCTGCTCGCGGCGGTCGACGCGTTTTTCGCGCTTGCACAGGGCAGACTTCCGCTGTGTACGATCGTTTCGGTGCAGATCTTGCTGGCGCAGTGGGGCAGGGTGCTGCTCCTTCAGGCGAAATATCGCTCGGCGCGCGCGGTCTGCGCGATGCAGGATCCCGTGGCGGTCGTGCGCGAGGAAAAGGCGTGGCACGGTAAGGACTGCATTTTTAGAAGTACCGCGCAGAAGGACGAATTTGCCCGGCAGCTCGAAATGCCGGACGCGGTGCGGCGCGTGATGCGCGTCTACGCGCCGGCGGCGGCGGTGCTGACGCTGGCGCTGGCGGTTTTGTGCAGCCTGCGCGGGTGGCAGAATCCGCTCTGGTGCTGGACGGCGCTGCTCACGGCGGCGTATCCTGCGGGCGCGCTCATCAGCTTCCCGCGCCCGTTCGCGCTGGTGGCAAAGCGCTTGCAGCGCGGCGGCGCAGCGGTCGCGGGCTGGCACGGCGCGCGAAACCTCAGCGGCGAGTGCGGACTGGTCGTGGAGGACGCGGACCTGTTCCCGCAGGCAAACGTTACGCTCAACGGAATGAAGATCTACTCCGACCGCGGCGTGGGCTACATTGCGGGCTACGCCACGGCGGTGGTGGAAACGGCAGGCAGCGGTCTTGTGCCGCTGTTCCAGGAAATTATGCAGAGCCAGAACGGACGGCGCTTTACCGTGGACACGTTCCGCCGCTATGAGGGCGGCGGGCTCGGCGCGGAGATCCGCGGCGACGTGGTGCTGATGGGGTCGCTGGCGTTCATGCGGCTCATGCGCGTGCAGATGCCGCCGGATGTGAATGTGAAGCAGGCGGTGTATCTGTCGGTCAACGGGGAGCTGGCGGCGGTGTTCGCGCTGCACTACGCCCCGGCGTCCAAGGTCAGCAGCGCGCTCACGGCGGCGGTGCGCAGCAAGGGGCTCACGCCGGTGCTTGCAACGCGCGACTTTATGATCACGCCGCAGTTTCTGCGCTACCGCTACAAGCTCCCGCCGGAGCGGGTGGAATTTCCCACGGTGGAGGAGCGCGCGTGGCTGTCGTCACCCGACGCGGTGCGCGAGCCGAAGCAGGGCGCGCTTTTGTCGCAGGGGAGCTTTTTGAGCTTCGTCTCGGCGGTCACGGCGGCGCGCAGCCTGCGCAGCACGGTCATCGGCAGCCTTGCCATCAGCCTGGTGGGCGGCATTCTGGGACTGCTGACGGTGTTTCTGCTGGCGTTCATCGGCTCGGTCGCCACAGCGTCGTGCTGGAATCTGGCAATTTATATGGTTTTGTGGATGATCCCGCAGCTTTTGCTCACCGCCATGGCTGGGAAAAGCCTGTAAATTCCTGCCGCACTTGTGATATTGGACAACCGCGGAGCGGGGATGCAATATTTTCTCGTCATTTTGCGAGATTATGTTTGCATTCCTGCTCTGTTTCGTTTATAATGAATATTAAGCGTCGGCGTGAATCTGAAACGCCGAAGGGCAGATGCGCGCGTAAGCCGTCTGCCGGTCAGAAAGGAGTAAAACAAATGGGCTATACTGCCAACGACATTCGCAACGTCTGCCTGCTCGGTCACGGCGGCGACGGTAAGTCTGCGCTCTGTGAGAGTATGCTGTTCATGACCAAGGCGATCACCCGCCTCGGCAAGCGTGCGGACGGCACAACGGTTTCCGACTTTGACGACGAGGAGAAGAAGAGACAGTATTCGATCTCCACGTCCGTCATTCCTGTGGAATATAACAAGTGCAAGATCAACGTGCTCGATAACCCCGGCTATTTTGACTTTGCCGGTCAGATCGTGCAGTCGCTGCGCGTAGCGGACGCGGGCATCATCTGCGTCACCGCCAAGAGCGGCATCGGCGTCGGCACGGAAAAGGGCTGGAAGTCCCTCGCCAAGGCAAAGCTGCCGGCGATGTTCTATGTGTCCAAGCTCGATGAGGAGCACGCGAACTTCTTTAATGTCCTCGACTCTCTGCGTGAGATGTTCGGCGCGTCCGTCATCCCGTTCACGTTCCCCATCCTGAACGGTGAGCAGGCGGTCGGCGTGGTCGATCTGATCACCAGGAAGGCGTATGACGCCAGCGGCAAGGAGATCGCCCTGCCCGCTGAGGCTGAGGAAAAGATCGAAGAGTACATGGCAGAGCTCAATGAGCAGGTCGCCGAGACCGACGAAGCGCTCATGGAAAAGTTCTTCATGGAAGAGCCGTTCACGCCCGAAGAGCTCCTGACCGGCATCAAGGCAGGCATCCGTGACCGCAGCGTCACGCCGGTGTTCTGCGGCTGCGCAGTGAGCGGGCTCGGCACGATGAACCTGCTCGAGAACCTCGTCAAGTATGCCCCCAACCCGCTCGAGGGCAAGCCCATGATCGCCATTGAGGACGACAAGGAAGTCGAGTTCAAGCTCGACCCGAACGGCAGCCCCATGGCGTTCGTGTTCCACACCATGGCGGACCAGTACGGCAAGAACTCTTACTTTAAGGTCATCTCCGGCGACATGGAAGACACCATGACCGTCGTCAACGCCCGCACCGGCGACACCGAAAAGCTCGGCAATATGTTCTTCCCGAAGGGCAAGGACAACACCAAGACCTCCAAGGTCTGCTGCGGCGACATCGGCGTGTTCACGAAGCTCGCCTCCGTCAAGACCGGCGATACGCTGGGGATGCCCGGCAAGACCGTGACCATCAAGGGCATGGAGTATGACGAGCCGATGTACAAGATGGCCGTCTACGCCAAGATCAAGGGCACGGAAGATAAGATCGCAAACGGCCTCGTCAAGCTGAACGAGGAGGATGCGTCCTTCAAGTACGGCAACGATCCCGAGACGAAGGAGCTTATCATCTCCGGCGCGGGCGATATGCAGCTGTCCGTCCTGATGGCGAAGCTGCTGAGCAAGTATAAGGTCGAAGCGGTCCTCAAGCCCGCCAAGATCGCTTATCGCGAGACCATCAAGAAAAAGGTCGAGATCCACGGCCGCCACAAGAAGCAGTCCGGCGGTCACGGTCAGTTCGGTGATGTGTATATCCGCTTTGAGCCGCAGTCCGAGTCCGAGGAAATGGTGTTTGCCGACGAGACCGTCGGCGGCTGTGTGCCGAAGAACTTCATCCCGTCGGTCGAAAAGGGTCTGCGCAACTGCGTCGGCAAGGGCGTGCTCGCCGGCTACCCGGTCGTGTTCCTGAAGGCGACGCTGTACTTCGGCTCTTACCACCCGGTCGATTCGTCCGATATGGCGTTCCAGACCGCCGCGGGCATCGCCTATAAAGAAGGTCTGCCCACTGCCGGTCCGACGCTCCTTGAGCCGATCGGCGAACTGAAGGTGCTCGTGCCCGATTCCAACATGGGCGACATCATCGGCGACCTCAACAAGCGCCGCGGCCGTGTGATGGGCATGAACCCCGATCCCGAGAACCCCGGCTATCAGATCGTTGAGGCGGAAGTGCCTGTCGGCGAAATGAGCAGCTACACCATCGACCTGCGCGCCATGACCCAGGGTCGCGGCAGCTACACGCTCAACTTCGTCCGCTATGAGGAAGTCCCGCAGATGAACCAGGCAAAGATCATCGAGGACGCCAAGAAGGACGCGGAAGAGGAGTAATTCCCAAAATCTATAGAAGCGCCGCTGCGATCGCAGCGGCGCTTTTGCACGCGTTTTCGGCGATACCTGGCGGCAGATTTTGTTTTGACTTTGCCCTCAAAAGGTGATAGACTCAAAGTGCCAAATTCTGCGTCAGTTGACAAGAGCACCCACGGTTTTTCGTAGGGCAAAACACCGCAGGCGGCGTTCCAGCCGCGCCCGCAAGCGCGCGTGCTCTTGTCAACTGACGCTTACAGGAGCTTGTATGGAAATTCTTGAGTATTTTTTGCAATATTTTCAGGAGCTTTGCGAGGGGAAATTCCCTGCGCCGGAGGGGCTGACGCTCACGGCGGCGGACGCGGAGGGACGGGCGGAGGAGCTGCAAGGTCAGATCGCAGCGCTGGGTATCCCGGAGTTTGTGCGGCTGTGCGCGGCGGCGCGCGGCGACGAGATCGACCCGGCTGCATTTGAGAATTATGACCCGGCGGCGCTGGGGGCGCTCGGCGGGGCGCTGGCGCAGGGTGCGCCGGACGCGCAGCCGGAGGCGGCGGACGAGCCGGAAGAGCCGGAAGAGCCGGTCAAGTCCGAGATTCGGGACATTTATGAGGTCTTTCTGGACAGCGTGTGCCTCGACGACCGTCTGGTCGAATACCTGATCGACGTGGTCAAGCGCCACGACACCGACGAATTTGCCAAGCTCTCGCACGCTGCCGCGCGGACGCTGCTGGATATGGACGATTTTCTGCTGTGGCTGGGCAACAAGCAGTGGTGCGCGCCGCAGGAGGAGCAGGACTGCGCGGAGATCATGGATGCGTGCCTGAAGCGGCTGGCGGACGAGGGGCAGAAGGAGCTGCTGGCGGCGCTGCTCAGCGGCGACGAGCAGACGTTCTGCCGCTTCCGCTGCGACGCGCCGGAGCTGCGCCAGCTCCCGCAGGCTACGTTTGAGTGGTACAGCACATACTATCTTGACCGCTACTATCCCGTGCGGTTTTTGATGAAATTCAACGGCGTGAAATTCCCCGAAGCCTGAAAGGAGACGCTATGGACCCGATTTATGTGACCGGTCACCGCAATCCCGACACGGATTCGATCGTATCCGCAATGGCGTATGCCGCGCTGCGAAACGCCCTGGGCGACCGCGAATTTGTCCCGGCGCGGCTGGGGCATATCAGCGACGAGACGCAGCTCGTGCTGGCGCGCTTTGGCTTTGAGCCGCCGCTGCGCATTCAGACGATGCGCACGCAGGTGCGCGATCTGGCGTTTGATACGCCGCCGGCGCTCAGCAGCGCCGTGACGCTCAGCCGGGCGTGGGACACGCTGCGCTCCAACCGCGCCATCCCGGCGCTGCCGGTGACGAATGACGACGGCAGCCTGTACGGGATGCTCTCGCCGTCGGAGGTGGCGGCGTATGACATGAACACCGTCAGTGAACCGGTCGTGCAGAAGATCCCTGTTTTCAACTTGCTCAGCGTGCTCGACGGCAAAATTCTCAACGAGGCGGGGCATCTGGTGGATGCCTTAAGCGGCGAGGTGTGCATCGCGCTGCCGCAGAGCAACGCCAATCTCGTGTTCCGCAGCCGCGAGTCCATCGTCATCTGCGGCGAGCAGCCGGAGCTGGCGCGCCGCGCGCTGGAGGAAAACGTCAACTGCCTGATCGTGTGTCAGGCGGAGCTGCCGAAGGAGCTTTACGAGCTGCCGACCGAGACGTGCATCATCGCAACGCCGTTTGACGCGGTGCGCACGGCGCGGATGATCTACTACGCCATCCCCATCCAGCGCATCTGCCGGACGGAGGATCTGGAGGCGTTCCATCTGACGGATTTTGTGGACGACGTCAAGGAGATCGTCCTCAAGAGCCGCCACCGCAGCTACCCCATCCTGGACGAAAACGACAAGGTCGTGGGCACGCTCTCGCGCTATCACCTCATCAAACCGCGCCGCAAGCGCGTGGTGCTGGTGGACCACAACGAGGCGGCACAGTCCGTGCCGGGGCTGGAGCAGGCGGAGATCTTGGAGATCATTGACCACCACCGTCTGGCGGATATTCAGACGGGCAACCCGATCTATTTCCGCAACGAGCCGGTCGGCTCAACGGCGACGATCATCGCGTCGATGTATCAGGAAAAGGGGCTCATGCCGTCCGACAAGCTGGCGGGGCTCATCGCGTCGGCGATCGTGGCGGACACCGTCATGTTCAAGTCGCCCACATCCACGCCCAAGGATCACCGTATGGCGGAGCGCATGGCGCGCATCGCAAACGTCTCGCTCGAGGAGCTGGGCAAGGAAATTTTCGCCGCGTCGAATGCCGACGACAAGCCGGCAGACAGCCTGCTGTTCGCGGATTTCAAGGATTTTCACATCGCGGGGCACGATTTCGGCATCAGCCAGATCACCTGCGTCGATTCCAGTCGGATGCTTCAGCGCAAGGACGAATTTTTGCAGCTCATGCAGCGCACGATGGCGGAGCGCGGCTACAGCCTGATGATCCTGATGCTGACGGACGTGCTCGTGGAGGGCACGCACATCCTGTACCTCGGCGACGAGGATATTTTCACGCAGGCGTTCAACGTCCAGCTCAAGGATCACGCGTGCTTCCTGCCGAAGGTCGTCTCGCGCAAAAAGCAGATCGTGCCGATGCTCTCGGCACTCTGGGGTTGAGCGTTTCAAAAAATCGCCCCGCAGCCGGTTTTGGCTGCGGGGCGGTGTTTTTTATACAGGTTAGTCGGACGGCTCGGCCTCCTTCGATCCCTCCGGGTGCGCCTGACGGAACTGGTCGATGAGCTTCTGATATGGTTTTTTCATCAGCAGGAAGTTCAGCGCGGCGGCAGCGGCAAAATAGCCGCACAGCCACAGCGGCACGAGCCGGATGAACAGATAAAGATCTACAAGCGCTACGCCTGCGGGCAGCCAGATGAGCGCGGTGCAGAGCACGGCGCGCAGCGGATGCAGGATACACATCAAAAGGCTGTTGCGGATGAGCTGCCAGACGGTGCAGGAAAAGCGCGCGTGCAGCATCGGCAGCTGCGCCTGAAACAGCGCGCACACGCACACCGATGCGACGCTCAGCCCCAGCGGCACACCGGAGACGGCGTATTGATACACCAGCACAAGGATGAGACTCCAGCCCGCCAGCGCCATGAGTACGGCGAAAATGAGCCACGCCAGCGTGACCGAGCCGAAGCCCGTGCGGAAGCTGCGAAAAAACGCGGCGGCGCAGGAGCTGTCGTCCGTTTTGTCCAGCAGCGTGCGGACGCCGCTGTACAGCGCCGCCTGCGCCGCGCCGATGGTGAACACCGGGATGCAGCACAGCAGATACAGTAAATTCAGAATGATGAGATCGCCGAGGAATGTCAGCGTCTGCATCAGCTTGGAATCATAGGAAAACACAGCCTCAACCTGCCTTTCTGCTCACCAGTATAGGCGAAAAGCCGCCAAAATGCAAGCGGATGAAGCCTAAGAAGGATGAAGCCTAAGAAGCCTAAGAAAATGCAAATGCCTGCGGCGCATGCCGCAGGCATTTGCATTAGAGAGAAAAGAGAAAGAGAAAAGAGAGGAAAACGTTGGTTTCCATGGCTTTAGGATACGGGAGAATCATGTCCAAACTGTGAATTTGGAACGAACGATTTGTAAACAAAGCCGCAATTCTGGACAGATTTTGCCGCCTGACGCCCGAAAACGCGCAGAATCAGGACTCTGCGCCCCAAAAAAGCAGGCTGCGTCCGCACCCGCGGACACAGCCTGCCTCCGTCCTCCCCAGCCGGGAAGGGCAATTACTTCATGGAGCGCTCGTAAGCCTCGATCATTTTCTTGACCATCTGACCGCCGACGGAGCCTGCCTCGCGGGAGGTGAGGTGACCGTTGTAGCCCTGGCGCAGGTCCACGCCGACTTCGGACGCGGCTTCCATCTTGAACTTGTCCATCGCCTCGCGGGCTTCGGGAATGTTGATAGAATTGCTGTTACGGTTCGTCATTGCTGTTACATCTCCTTCTTATAAAGCTCGTAGAAAACCGTTTTTTGCTTTCCACAGCCATAGCTTTTCCCGCGCCGCGCGCTTTATGTCTGCCAAAGTATCCTTGCGCTGGCAGCGAAATGAAAACAAACTGCAAACAAATGCCGCGCGGCTTGAAAATCCGCGGAAAATCGCATATGATAGCGTCAGTTTTTCGCGAAAGGAGCGGTCGGCATGGCGCGGGGCGCACAGGACGAGATCATTTTTGCGGCGGGGGCACAGATCTTACATCGCGCGGACGACCGCTGCGTCTACACGCTCAGCGGTTCGGACGGTCATGTGCAGATCACGCAGTACGCGGTATTTCCGGGTATCTGGCTGCTGTACCGCGACGTGCACGCGGGCATCCACATCCCCGTGGCGGCGAGCATGGCGGGGCTTTTGGAGATCGACCACTGCCGCGAGGGGCGGCAGGAGTTTCAGTATGGTCAGGCACACTTTTTCCTTTCGCCGGGCGATCTGGCGGTGCTGCGGTGCGACGCGGCGCGCAGCGCGGTGAGCTTTCCGACGGGGCACTATCACGGCATTTCCGTGATGGTCGATCCGCAGCGTGCGCCGCAGTGCTTATCGTGCATTTTGCAGGATGTGAACGTGCGCCCGGCGGCTCTGGCAGAGAAATTCTGCTCCGGGACGGCGTATTTTGCCGCGCGGTCGTCGGCACGGGTGGAGCATATTTTTTCGGAGCTGTACAGCGTGCCGGAGGACATCCGGCGGGGCTATTTCAAGGTGAAGGTCCTGGAGCTGCTGCTGTTTTTGAGCGCGCTGCCCGCCGAGCCGCCGCGCAGGAGCTACACCGGCGCGCAGGTAGCGCTGGCAAAGGCAGCGGGCGAGCGGCTTTTGACGCTGACGGAGGGCAAGTGGACGGTGGCGGCGCTGGCGGCGGAGCTCGGTGTGTCGGCTGCGCAGCTGACGACGTGCTTCCGCGGCGTTTATGGGATGTCGCCGGCGGCATATTTGCGCGCGCAGAAGATGCACGCGGCAGCGGAGCTGCTGCGCACGACCGACCGCACGGTGCTGGACATCGCGGGACAGTTCGGCTATGACAACGGCAGTAAATTCGCCAAAGCCTTCCGCGGCATCATCGGCGTGACGCCGAATGCCTACCGCGCGGGTGCGGAGCGCGACAGCTGCGCGCCGGAGGAAGCCGAAGAGAACTGAAATTTGGAGCCGGACTGGGCTGTTTTGGAGCGGACAGCCTGCCTGCTTTCTGCTATACTGCACACAAAGGAGCGGAGAGACCGCTTTTTGAAAAGCTATTGGTTAGATGGCTCTAACCAGGAAAGGACGGTGCGGCAATGTCAGAGGAGCTGCTGGTGCGCCACGGCGCGCCGACGCTGGCGGGCATGAAAACGGGAAGCCTCTTTTCGTGCGCGTGCGACGATGCTGCCGCGCTGCGGATCGAATTGCGGCGGCTGAACCGAATGCTCGCGCCGCGCGGGCTGTGCCTGCTCCTGCTGCGGCAGACAGACGGGCGGGCGCTGCTGTACCTTTACCGCCCGGCGCGGCTGCGGCGCGATCTGGCGGACGGCGGCGCGCAGGCGCTGCTGCGGCAGAGCGGCTACGGCTGCGAGAGCTGCGGGCGGTGCATCGCGCAGCTCATCCGGCGCTTGCAGGCGGGCGGAGAATTTCCGCACGAGGTGGGGCTGTTTCTGGGCTATCCGCCGGAGGATGTGCAGGGGTTCATCCAGAACCGCGCCAAGGGCTTTTCCTGCGCCGGGCTGTGGAAGGTCTACGGCGACGCGGAGCGGGCGCAGGAGACCTTCCGAAAATACCGGCAGTGCACACAAATCTATTGCAGACTCTACCGCGCGGGCGTTTCGCTGGAACGGCTGGCGGTGGCGGGCTAAGGGCGATACCGCGCGATTGTGCGGTGCTGCCTGAGAAATCAACAGGAGGAATTTTTCATGAAAAAGACAGCAGTGATCTATTGGAGCGGCACGGGCAACACCGAGGCGATGGCGAACGCCGTTCTGGAGGGCATGAAGCAGGCAGGCGCGGACGCCGCGTGCTTTGAGGTGGACGGCGCGCCGTCGGATGTGTCGGGCTACGACGCGCTGGCATTCGGCTGCCCCGCGATGGGCGCGGAGGTGCTGGAAGAGGAAGTGTTTGCACCGGCATTCGACGGCTGGAAGGCACAGCTGGCGGGCAAGCCCATCGCGCTGTTCGGCTCTTACGGCTGGGGCGACGGCGAATGGATGCGCAACTGGGAGGACGACTGCCGCGCGGCGGGCGCGAAGCTCGCGTGCGAGAGCGTGACCTGCTGCGAAGCGCCGGACGACGTAGCCCTCGGCGCGTGCTGCGCGCTCGGCAAGACGCTGGGTGAATAAAATCAAAAAGCCCGGGCTCTGCCCGTGCGGAGATAGACAGAAAAACCGGGAAGTTTTCTTTACAGAAAACTTCCCGGTTTTATGATCGCTTATTTCGCGGGTTTGAAGCTGTCTTTCAGGCTGACGCTGCGGTTGAAGACGAGGTGGTCTTTATGGCAGTCGCGGCTGTCGAGGCAGAAGTAGCCCACGCGCATGAACTGGAAGCCCGGCGCGGTTTTGGCGGCGCGGTTCTCACCTGCGGCGTCGTATTTCTCCGCCTCCGCGACGAGCGCACGCTCGACCTTGCAGCCGGTGAGCACCTGCAGGGAGTCGGGGTTCATGCACTCCAAAAAGTCCTTGTCGGCGCTATCGGGCTGCTCGTCGAGGAAGAGGTTATCGTACACGCGTACCTCGGCGTCCACCGCCGTGGCGGCGTCCACCCAGTGGATGGTCGCGCCCTTGACCTTGCGCCCGTCGGCGGGGTCGCCGCCGCGCGAGTCGGGGTCATACTCGGCGTAGACCTCGGCGATCGAGCCGTCGGGGTTCTTTTTGCAGCCGGTGCAGCGGATGAGGTACGCGCCCTTCAGGCGGCACTCCGGACCGTTCGGGTACAGGCGCTTATACTTCGGGATCGGCTCTTCCATGAAATCGTCCGCCTCGATCCAGACCTCGCGCGAGAAGGGGATCTCGTGCGTGCCCTGCTCGGGATGGACGGGGTTGTTTTCCACGCAGAACGTCTCTGTCTGCCCCTCGGGATAGTTCGTGATGACGAGCTTCACCGGGTGCAGGACCGCCATGACGCGCTCGGCGGTGTCGTTGAGGTCCTCGCGCAGGCAGTGCTCCAAGAACGCGTATTCCACGGTGTTCGCCGACTTGGCGACGCCGATGCGCTCGCAGAAATTGCGGATGGACGCGGCGGTGTAGCCGCGGCGGCGCAGACCGCAGAGCGTCGGCATCCGCGGATCGTCCCAGCCGCTGACGCGCCCGGTCTCCACCAGCAGGCGCAGCTTGCGCTTGGACATGACGGTATGGTCGATGCCGAGGCGGGCAAACTCGATCTGGCGGGGCTTGTGGTAGGGGATGGTGATGTTACTCACGACCCAGTCATACAGCGGGCGGTGCGCCTCAAACTCCAGCGAGCACAGCGAGTGCGTGATGCCCTCCAGCGCGTCCTGAATGGGGTGGGCAAAGTCGTACATCGGGTAGATGCACCACTTGTCGCCCTGGCGGTGATGGTGCATATAGCGGATGCGGTAGAGGACGGGGTCGCGCATATTGAAGTTGCCGGAGGCAAGGTCGATCTTCGCGCGCAGCGTTTTGCTGCCCTCGGGGAACTCGCCGTTTTTCATGCGCTCGAACAGGTCGAGATTTTCCTCGACCGAGCGGTCGCGGTAGGGCGAGATGGCGGGCTTTCCAATATCGCCGCGGTATTCCTTCGCCTGCTCGGGCGTGAGGTCGCAGACATATGCCAGCCCTTTTTTGATGAGCTCGACGGCGTATTCGTAGTCTTTGTCAAAATAATCCGAACCGTAGAAGAAGCGGTCGCCCCAGTCGAAGCCCAGCCAGTGGATGTCCGCCTGAATGGCGTCCACATATTCCGAGTCCTCTTTGGTGGGGTTCGTATCGTCCATGCGCAGGTTGCACAGACCGCCGAATTTTTCCGCCGTGCCGAAGTCGATGGTCAGCGCCTTGCAGTGCCCGATGTGCAGGTAGCCGTTCGGCTCGGGCGGGAAGCGCGTGTGCACCGTCTGCCCCTCAAACTGACCGCCGGGGGCGATGTCCTGCTCGACAAAGACGTCGATGAAATTTTTCGTTTCCGGGGTTTTGCGAATTTCGTCCATGGGAAGTCCTCCCGCAATTTGTTTT
>CALACZ010000182.1 GCA_937890735.1 uncultured Bacillota bacterium | reverse complement strand
GGCGCAGCCTTGCCCTGCACATGACACGTCTCCATCAAAAACGACACCGGCACGCAGCCCGCGTCCAGCGCCCTGCCGATCACCAGCGGGCTTTCGGCAATGAACAGCGCATTCTCCGGGTCGGCGCGGTTTATGAGCTGATTTTCTGTCAGCCGCGCGTACACATCCAGCTCCGGCGCTGCAAAATCCGTAACTTCCATGATCTTCGCCATAACTTCCCTGCTCTCCTGTCATCTTCGCGTATTTTAGCAGATTTTTGCGCCCCGCGCAAGCGCCCGCGCGTTGACATTGCCGCGCCGCTGCCGTATAATAGCGGCAAAATCAGCAATATTGGGGAGTTTTCTATGCTTGATCAGTTTTCCCGCACGCAGCTCATTCTGGGGCAGGACGCCATGGAGCGTCTGGCACAGGCGCGCGTGGCGGTGTTCGGCATCGGCGGCGTGGGCGGCTATACGGTGGAGGCACTGGCGCGCTCCGGCGTGGGCGCGCTCGACCTCATCGACGACGACCGCGTGTGCCTCACGAACGTCAACCGTCAGATCCTCGCCACGCGCAAGACCATCGGCAAATATAAGGTGGACGTCGCCGAGGAGCGCATTTTGTCGATCAATCCCAACTGCGTCGTGCGAAAATATCAGATGTTCTACCTGCCCGAAACGGCGGATCAGTTCGATTTTACGCAGTATGATTATATCGTGGACGCCATCGACACCGTGTCGGGCAAGCTCTCGCTCGTGGAGCAGGCGAACCGCTGCGGCACGCCCATCATCTGCGCCATGGGCGCGGGCAATAAGATGGACGCCTCGGCGTTCCGCGTGGCGGATATTTACGAAACGTCCGTCTGCCCGCTCGCGCGCGTGATGCGCACGCAGTGCCGCAAGCGCGGCATCCAGCACCTCAAGGTCGTCTACTCGCAGGAAAAGCCCATCCGTCCGCTGGAGGACGCGTCCATCAGCTGCCGCAATCACTGCATCTGCCCGCCGGGCACGACGCGCAAATGCACCGAGCGGCGCGACATCCCCGGCTCGACCGCTTTTGTCCCGCCGGTGGTCGGTCTCATCATCGCAGGCGAAGTCGTGCGCGACATCACGAAATTCAACAGAGGCGACCGCTAAGACCATATAAAATGCCCCCGGTCAAATGACCGGAGGCGCAGTGTTATTCAGCGTCTGCGGATGGTGTATCCGACCATTCACTCGGCATATCAGGATCAGCGTATTTCGTTGCGATCTGCCGCAGTTCGATGCAGGCGGCTTCGTCCAGCTCGAGGCACACATGCCGCCCGTCCAAATCCCCAGTGATCGTTTCAATATCTTCCGGTGTTGTGCCCAAACGGTTTTCGCCGTACACAAATTCCATGCTTTCCACATTGGCGACAGGCGAATCTAGATACTCCCGCTCCGCACTCTCCAAAATGGCGATCACGCGGCTGGAATCCTCCGGCGTGAGGGTGTACACAAATTTCTTCTTCCAATCATCAAGCGACCAAACAGTCATCGTGACTACGGACTCCGCTTCCGCGTCTGCGTGGTCGGGGGCTTCCTCTGGGGCTGCATTGACATCCTCGCCGGGACTATTTGCAGCTTCGCTCGTATTGGGCAACGCAGCAGCAGTATCCTGACGACTTGCATCTTTTGAATTGCAGCCGGATAAGAGGATAAGCGTTACAATGCTTGAAAACAGCAAAATCAGAAATACGCTGCTTCGCTTCATGTCCAAGATTCTCCCGTATATCAAGTCAGATGGCAAACTATCATATCTGCATCTGTAGCTTACCATATATTCGCAAAATAGGCAATCGGGTTCTATGAAATTTTTTCTTTTATCGCAAATGTTTTCAAACACAGCGGCAGTCGCACCATGCGGTAGACCAAAGAGCGCCGCTACTGTTCCCGCTTTGTTGCCCCCGTCGAGCCATAACTATTCCATCCGCACAAAAAACCGCCCGAAAATTCCGCAAGGAATGGGCGGTTTTGCTCTTGCGCGGGTGCTTTGATGTGTGTATACTATTGAAAAATCAGGAATCAATATGCATCCGAGGTGAAAGATCATGAAAGAGTATTCATTCGCATACGGAAAGGGCACCGTCACTGTACCGCTGGACGAGCGGCAGGTGCTCGGCGTACTGCGTGGAAAAGACGTCGCGCCGCTGCCCGATCTTCGCGCCGCGCTGTGGCAGAGCCTTGACTGCCCCATCGACTCCGCGCCGCTGCGGGAGCTTGCAAAGCCGGGGCAGAAGATCGCGCTCGTCGTGAGCGACATCACGCGCTTCTGGATGCGGCAGGATCTTGTCGTTCCGCACCTGCTCGACTATCTGACGGAGGTCTGCGGCGTCAGCCCGGACGATGTGACCATCGTCGTTGCCAACGGCACGCACCGCGGCGGCGACGAACGGGAGCTGCGCACGCTGGTCACAGACGCGGTCTATGACCGCTTCCGCGTGGAAAATCACGACTGCGAGGCGGATGATCTCGTCTACCTCGGCACAACGGCGCATGACACGCCCGTCTGGGTCAATCACACCGTGGCGGCTGCCGACCTCGTGATCTGCCTCGGCGCGTGCGTGCATCACATCATGGCGGGCTTCGGCGGCGGGCGCAAGAGCATCCTGCCCGGCGTGAGCGGGCTTCAGACCATCCGCCACAACCACGCCTATTCTCTGGACAACGTTCTCCTTCGCTCCAACCCCGCCATCGGCAACGGCATCCTGCCGGGTAATCCCCTGCACGAGGATATGTGCGAGGCGGCGGCGATGATCCCGAACCTCTTCATGGTCAATCTCGTCATGAACGCGCAGATGCAGCTCGCGTCCATCTTCTCCGGGCACTGGCTGCACTCCTGGGAGGCGGGCTGCAAACAGGTCGATTCATATTATAAGGTCGATGTTCCCGAACTTGCCGACGTGGTCATCGCGAGCTGCGGCGGCTTCCCAAAGGATATTTCGCTCTATCAGGGCTCAAAAGCCATCGACAACGTGGAATCCGGCGTCAAGCCCGGCGGCACGATCATCCTGTTCATCGAAGCGCCGGAGGGCGGCGGTCCTGAGGAGTATTTCGGCTGGGCGAAAAATTTGCAGGACGGCACGATCGAACAGCGCCTGCGCGAGGCGTTTACCGTGGCGGGCTATATTTTCTTCCAGAACTGCGAGCAGGCGCAGCGCAGCCGCATTCTTCTGTATTCCACCATCCCCGACGCGTGCGTCGCGCCGATGGGGATGCACGCCTATTCCGATCTCGGCGCGCTTTTGCAAGCGGCGGAGCTGGACGGCAAGTCCATCTACGTCATCCCCAACGGCGCGACCGTCATCCCGCACCTGAGCAAGGAGGAATCGTGATGAAAAACTACATCGCAAAGCGCTTTCAGCACACCGGCGGCGGGCTGTCGCTCGACACGGCGGCGCTGGAAAAATATTCGGACATCATTGACCTGAGCATCGGCGACACCGATTTTACCACCGACCGCGCCATCATCGATGCCGCCTTCCGCGACGCGTGCGCCGGGCACACACACTACGGCGACCCGCGCGGCGACCACGAGCTCATCGGCGCGATCTGTAAGGCTTGGCAGGAGGATTTCGGGCAGGCGCTCTCCCCTGACCATGTGCTCATCACCGCGTCGAGCTGCCTCGGCATGGCGCTCGTCATGCTGACCATCCTCGACCCCGGCGACGAGGTCATCGTCTTTTCGCCGTATTTCACCATGTACCGCAGCCAGATCGAGCTGGCGGGCGGCGTGTGCGTGGAAGTGCCGACGTATGCCGAAGAACAGTTCGCCATCGACCCGGCGCGCCTGCGCGCCGCCATCACGCCGCGCACCAAGGCGATCATTTTCAACAACCCCACCAACCCCACCGGCATGGCGTATGACCGCGCGTCGCTGGAGCTGCTGGCGGACGTTGCCAAGGAGCACGACCTGCTCATCGCGGCAGATGAAATTTACACCACCTATCTCTTTGACGGCGAGTACATCCCGCTGCGCACGCTGCCGGGCATGGAACAGCGCACCATCACGCTCAACAGCTTTTCCAAGAACTATCTCATGACCGGCTGGCGCGTCGGCGCGATCATCGCCGAGCCGGAGCTGCTGGCGGTGATGAACCACGTCAACGGCTCGCTCATCTACTCCGCGCCGTCC
>CALACZ010000181.1 GCA_937890735.1 uncultured Bacillota bacterium | reverse complement strand
TCCGCCGCAAGCTCGGCAAGGACGCGCAGGCGATGACCATCACGCTGCTGCTCAATTCCGAGGGCAAGAAGATGGGCAAGACCGCCTCCGGCGCAGTCTGGCTCGATCCCAACAAGACCAGTCCCTTTGAGTTCTACCAGTACTGGCGCAACGTCGGCGATGACGACGTGCTGAGGTGCATCCGTATGCTGACCTTCCTGCCGCTCGAGCAAATCGACGAGATGGATAAGTGGCAGGGGAGCGAACTCAACCGCGCCAAGGAAATTCTTGCCTATGAGCTGACGAAGCTCGTGCACGGCGAGGAAGAGGCGAACAAGGCGCAGGAAGCCGCCAAGGCGCTCTTCGGCGCGGGCAGCGACGACAGCAATATGCCCACGACGGAGCTTGACGAGAGCGCGCTGACCGACGGCAGGATCGCTGTTCTTGATCTGCTGCTCGCCTGCGGGCTCGTGCCCTCCAAGGGCGAAGGCCGCCGCCTCGTCCAGCAGGGCGGCATCGTCGTGAACGATGAAAAGGTCGGAAGCATCGACGCCGCCTTCACCGCCGACCAGCTCAAGACGGGCCTCAAGATCCGCAAGGGCAAAAAAGTGTTCCATAAGGCAGCCCTGAAGTAAAAAGCGCACAAAGTGTCCCAGGGATTCAATGGAAATCCTCGGGACACCTTGCTATGGAGAAAAAGAAAGGGGGAAAATCAGAGGACTTTTTCGAGGAACGAGCACAGGCGGGGGCTTTCGGGGTGAGAGAAGAGCGCCTGCGAGGGCTTGTCCTCTTCGATCTGCCCGTCCGCCAGAAACAGCGTGCGGTCGCTGACCTCGCGTGCAAAGCGCATCTCGTGCGTGACCACGATCATCGTCATGCCGCTCTCTGCCAGCTCCTTCATCACGCCCAGCACCTCGCCGACCATTTCGGGGTCGAGGGCGGACGTCGGCTCGTCAAAGAGCATGACCTCGGGGTCCATCATCAGCGCGCGCACGATGGCGATGCGCTGCTTTTGCCCGCCGGAAAGCTGGCTGGGGAAGGCGTCGGCGCGGTCAGCAAGACCCACGCGCGCGAGCAGCGCCATGGCCTTTTCCTCGGCGGCGGCTTTTTCCATGCGCCGCAGGCGCATGGGCGCGACGGTGAGGTTTTTCATGACGTTCATGTTGTTAAAAAGGTTAAACTGCTGGAACACCATGCCCATCTTCTGCCGGTGCAGATCGACATTCTGCCCCTTGGCGCAAATATCCACGCCGTCAAGCAGAATTTTGCCGCTCGTCGGCTTTTCCAGCAGGTTGAGGCAGCGCAGGAACGTACTTTTGCCGCCGCCGCTCGGTCCGATGATCGAGACGACCTCGTTTTTATAAAACTCCGTGCTGATGTGCTTCAGCACCTCCAGCTTGTGAAAGCTCTTGCACAGATCCTGCACTTCGATGAGCTTCTGCTTATTTTCCATGCGACAGCTTCCTTTCTGCAAGCGAGATGAGGCGGCTGCTGAGGAACGTCATCATAAAGTAGATGACTGCCGCCACGGCGAGGCATTCCAGCGTTTTGTACGTTGCGGCGATGACGTCGTTCGTGCGGAACATCAGATCGGCGATGCCGATGACGGACACGATGGACGACTCCTTGATGACCGTGACAAATTCGTTTCCGAGCGCCGGAAGGATGTTTTTGATCGCCTGCGGCAGCACGACCAGCCGCATCGCCATCCCGCTCGGGAAGCCGACACTCCGCGCCGCCTCCATCTGCCCGGGATCGACCGCCTGAATGCCGGAACGGATGATCTCGGCAACATACGCGCAGCTGTTCATGCTCATGGCGATGACGCCCGCGGCGAACCGCGAAAAATTCGGGATCCATGCAATATCCGGGATCTTCACGCCGATCATCGGCAGACCGTAGAAAATGAACATCAGCTGCACCAGCAGCGGTGTTCCGCGGATGAACTCGATATACCCCACGGCGATCCAGCGCAGCGGCGCGATCTTGCCCATGCGCATGATCGCCATCAGCGTGCCGAGGATCGTGCCGAGCAGCACGGAAAAGGCGGCGATGACAAGCGTATTGCCAATGCCTTCGACAAAAAAGCTGGGATAGCGTGCCAGAATCTTGCCGATCGTTTCAAAAAATTTCATGGCGCTCTCCTGAACTTAAACGGTGCGCGCGTCCCCGCCGGGGCGGGGACGCTGCGCAGGGATTAGGTGTTTAGCTGTTCCAAATTCTTTTTATTTTCGGAAGCTCTGGCTTGATCGGCAAGAACATTCGGCGAGAGATTTTGGCGCAAGGCAAGGTTTGGAAAGTGCAGGAATACTTTGTGTATTTCGCACATTTCAAACCGCGGCATTGCGGCAAAAGATCCGGCGAAGGTCGCAGACGATCGAGTCAGAGTTTCCACTCAAATTACAGACCCATGCTGGCGGCGAGCGCAACGGCTTCGTCATACGCCTTCTGATAGCTGCCGTCGGAGGTGACCTGGTCGATGACCGTGTTCACAGCCTCCACGAAGCTCTCGTTGCCCTTGGCGATGATGCACGCCTTGCCGAAGGACGCTTCCTCGGCGGTGAAGGTGAAGTTTGCAACCTCCAGACCACCGTCGCTGGTGGCGACGAGGGACTCGCCGACCGCCTGGTCAACGACCAGACCCGCGATGTTGCCGTTCTGGACTTCCAGCGCCAGCGCCGGGTACTTTTCAAGCTCGAACAGCTCGCTGTCGGGGAGGGCGGACTGGATGAGCTGGGACTGGATCGTGCCCTTCTGCGCGCCGACCTTCTGCCCGGCGAGGGCTTCCTTGTTGGAGTAGAGGTCAGCGTTGCCGGTCTTGACGATGAGCAGCTGGTTGCTGGTCTCATACAGGTCGGAGAAGTCAATCACTTCGGCACGATCCGGGGTCTTGGTGAAGGCGGCGATGCCGATGTCGACCTGCCCGGACTGGACCGCCGGGATGATGCCGTCAAACGCCATGTCCACGACTTCCAGCTCTACGCCGAGGGAATCGGCGATCTGCTGCGCCAGCCACATATCACAGCCGGTGAAGCTGGCGTCCAGATCCTTGAACTCATACGGGGGATACTGGGCTTCCGTGCCGACGACGAGCTTGCCGGACTGCTGGATCTTTTCAAGCGGCGTGGCGGGTTCGGCGCTTTCGGCGGGAGCGGCTTCTTCTTCAGCGGCGGGAGTCTCTTCCGCCGGAGCTTCTGCGGCGGGCGCTTCGGTCTGCGCCGGAGTTTCGGCGGCAGCGGGGCTCTCAGTCTGGGCGGGAGTGCTCGCGCAGCCTGCCAGCAAGCCGGTGGTCAGGACGACTGCGAGCAGAAGCGATACGATGACTTTGAACGTATTCTTTTTCATGATTTTCCTCCTTGCGATGTATAACGCGTGTATATGTGTTCCTTACACGCATAATTATACATATCGGATGCGAAATGTAAAGATGGAATAGTATACAACGATAAGCGCATATCGCGTGAATAATTGTGCAATTTGAGAATAATCATCCGAATGCAGGGGCGCGGCAGCCAAAAACGCCCTGCATACCGTCGAAATCGGTATGCAGGGCGTTTGCATATATTCAGAATGTGAGCTGCTCCATGCGATCGTATGCTTCCTTGAGTTTGTCATGATCGACGGTGCAGGCAATGCGGAAGTGCTGCTTGCCGGTCGCGCCGAAGACGTCGCCGGGGGTGACAAGGATGTGCGCCCGGTCGAGCAGCTGCGCACAGAACTCCGGCGCGCTGAGTCTCGTTTTCTCCACGCCCGGGAAGAGGTAGAACGTTCCGCGCGGCGGCACAAGGCTGAGGTAGGGGAGCTTGGACAGGCGCTCGGCGGAGTAGAAAATGCGGTCGCGGTAGGCGGTGACATACGCCTCGCGGATGCGCGCGCGCTCATGCAGCGCGGCGATGGCGGCACGCTGGGAGATGGACGGCGCGGAGTAGATGAGCGAGCCGTTGACGTGGTTCATCACCGCCAGCAGC
>CALACZ010000180.1 GCA_937890735.1 uncultured Bacillota bacterium | reverse complement strand
GCAGCTTGCCGGCTTTGATCTCATCGCGGCAGTATACCGGCAGCAGGCTGCGCGCCCAGCCGGGCTCGGCGAGGTCGCCTTTTTGATCCAGAAGCGGCGCGGCGGTCAGAATTTCGTGCTGCATGATGAAGCCTCCTGTTCAAGATGATCGTTCAGAAATGCCGCCACGGCGGGCAAAACGCGCTCCGGCGCAACGAGGGCGCTCTGCGCGTGCCGCGCGCCGGGGATGCGCAGCAGCGTTTTTTCGGTGCGGCAGGCAAGATAGCCCTCCTCCGACATCCGGCAGGGGACGAACGTGTCCGCCTCGCCGTGAATGAACAGCACCGGGTAATTCGCCGCGCGCAGCGCGTCCGGGGTGCTGCATCCGGCAAGGCGGTAGCCCGCCAGCACCGGCGCGAGCACGCGCATGGGCGCAAGCGCCGCGCCGACCGGCAGACGGGGGCAGTGCTGCCGCACCACATGGCGTAAAATCGCGTCCGGCGAGGTAAAGCCGCAGTCGGCGACGATGCCGCGCACATTCGCGGGGAACTCAAAGCACGAGGCGAGCAGGACGCTCGTCGCGCCCATCGACACGCCCATCAGATACAGCGGGTGGTCAAAGCCGAGCATCTGCGCAAGATACGTCACCCACGACAGCACGTCGTAGCGCTCGCGCGCGCCGAAGGTGATGAAGCTGCCGCCGGACGCGCCGTGCGCGCGCTGCGTGCATAAAAGCAGATTGTAGCCCTGTTCGTGCAGGAATTGCGCGTAGGCGGCAAAGTCATACTGCGCGCACGAGCGGTAGCCGTGGAACAGCAGGATCGTGCCCACGGCGTGCTCACACGGCAGAAATTCGGCGGCGAGCCACTTTTTGTCGTAGCTCATCACGCGCAGCGTTTGACGTTCCTGACGTGCGATCCAGTCCGCCCCGGCGAGCACGTCGTCTGCAAAATGGGCGTAGGTCGTGCCCCCCAGCGCCTCGCGCGTGAGCGCGCCCGCGTGCCGCTCCGGCGCGCCGGCGTAGCACAGCTCGGCAAGACCCGTGCCGGTAAAGACCGCCGCGGCGGCGGTCAGAATTTTTGCGGGTGTTTTCATGCGCCTTTCCTTCCCAGCTTCGACCAGAATCGGAACGTCAGCGGCCAGACGCACCCGGCGCACAGCACCAGAATAAAATAGCGCACCGCGCCGGCGAGCCCCTCCGGCAAAATGGCGAGCAGCGGCGCTTTGAGCACCGTCTTGACCGCCAGCAGCAGCGCCAGCCCCAGCACGAGCTTGAGCGCCTGCGCGTACCAGACGGCGCGGGTGTCAAAGCGGATATATTTTTTTTCAAGGAAATACATCGGCGGCAGCGCCGCGAGCGCGCCGAGCAGCTTTGCCGCATTCTGCGCGCCGTGCGTCACGTTGGAGGCAGCCTCCGCGTCCAGCACATCCACGCGCAGACCGCTCGCGTAGGCGTAAAATGCAGCGGCGAGCACGAGCGCCGCGCCGAGCAGCCACGGCATGGCTTTTGCCTGCGCTGCATCCGAGCGGAACGCGGGATAGAGCGCCGCGAGCAGCACGAGCGCCAGCGCAAAGGCAACGCCCACGTCCAGCGGCGTGTGTACGCCCAGATACATCCGTGAAAACGGCACGAGCACCATCAGCGCCGCGCATACCCAGCGCACCCAGCGGCGCTTTGCCGTCACCGCCATCGCGCCGAACGTGCCCACGGCGTTCTGCGTGTGCCCGGAGGGGAAGGAATAGCCCGTTGCGGCGGCGCGTGCGCTCTCCACGATCGTAAACTCCGGGTCAAGCACCCACGGGCGCGGGATGCGGCAGACGAGCTTCAAAAACTGGTTGCCGAGCGTGCCGAACAGCCCGACAAGAAACGCGTAGTACCCGCCGCGCTTGCTCACGCACCAGAACAGCGCGAACGCGAGCACGAGAAACGCCATCTCATCGCCGCCGTAGGTCACGGCGGAAAAAACCGCGTCGAGCGCCGGATGGCGCAGACGCTCCAGGACATACAAAAACTGCATAGGACCCTCCTTGAACGGGAAATGTCTGATTTTCCCCAGTATAGCATACCCGGCGGCAAATGCCAATGCGCGGCTTGATTTTTCTGCCCAAAACGGCTATACTGACAAAAAATAAGGCAGGAGGCGGAAGAATGTTTTCTCAGGAAGAACGCTGCATTTACGGGCGCAATCAGCTTATGGAAGTGATCTGCCAGCTCCGATTCCCCGATATTCTGAAGATCGAGGCGCAGGAGCCGTTTGCATTTCAGGACGCGGTGCGCGGGGCGTATCCGCAGTACGCCAAAAAGGTCGAGCAGCTGCCGCCCGTGCAGCGGGACGGCAAAATGATCCCGCAGGGGACGGTCAACAATTATCAGTTCATCTCGGAGGACGGGCAGTGGAAGGTGAGCCTTGCCAAGGGCTTTATCGCGCTGTCCACGCACCGCTACGCGCGCTGGGAGGACTTTGCCCGGCGGCTGGACGTGGTGCTGGCGGACTTTATCCACATCTATCAGCCGGCGTATTTTTCGCGCGTCGGGCTGCGGTACATCAACTTCATCCGCCGCGCGATGCTGGGGCTGGAGGAGTGCTCGTGGCGCGAGCTGATCGCGCCGGAGTTTTTGGGGCTCATGGCGTCGGAGGATGTGCAGAGCGGCGCGTTCTCCAAATTTGAGCAGACGGCGACGCTGAGCGTCCCCGGCGGGGCGAAGGCGAACATCAAAAGCGCGCCCGCCGTGCTGCGCCGGACGGAAAACGCCACGAAAAAGACGACGGAGGAGCGGGTGTTCCTGCTGGATCTCGATTTTTATATGGAGGGCAACACGCCGCTCGGGCACGCGGCGGCGGCGCTGAATGTGCTGAGCGGCAACGCCACCAGCGTGTTCCGCAGCGCCATCACCGACACGCTGCATGACGCGATGCAGCCGGGTGCGGTATGAGTACGGACATTCACGCGCTCGCGCCGGGCGTCTGGTACACCGACCCTGTGCAGGCGGGCGACCGCCCCGCGCTGGGGCTTGCAGCGGGCACGCGCGGCGCGGAGCGATCGCGGCGATCGGGGGGGCGTGCGGGCGTAAACGCCCCAAACGGGCGGTCTGGAGAGCACTGAAAAAAGTGTAACAATTCGCGTAACGATTCGCGAAACGGTTCGCGCATAATGCACAAATTTAGGGTCTAAAATTGTACGCGCGAACCGTTTTCGTGCGCTTGACGGATTGAAAAAATATGGTATATAGTATAGATACTGCGATATGACAGGATTTGTTTGCTACATTTTGTGTGAGATGAGGCGCAGTATGCAGGGCGGAGAAATGCGAAACGTTTCGTGCTCTGCGTGAAATACACACAAAATGGGCAGACGCAACAAGCGAAAGAGTTACAGGAGGACAAACAATGAAAAGACGATTGTTGGCGCTGCTGCTCTCCGCGGTGATGCTTTTGACGCTCGCTTCGACGGCGTTGGCTGCACCGGGGGGGGTAAATACTGGTAATGAAGAATATCAGAACGTGCCGCGCTCGAACGGGAATACGCTCCGGCTGTGGTACGACGAGCCGGTCGGCAGAGCAGAGTGGGAAAACCGCGCTCTGCCCATCGGCAACGGCACGATCGGCGGTCTGACCTACGGCGAGATCGTGAAGGAGCGCCTGCACGTCAATGAAAAGACGCTCTGGCGTGGGAAGCCCGTCAGCGATGCACACGTTCTGGACAACTACAAGTTCGATCAGGATGCGCTGGAAGCCCAGCGAGTGAAAATGGACGACAAAACGCAGGGCGTTTTCCCGGAGGGGACAAATTACCCTTACGGTCTGAACGCTGGCGTCAGAGAATCGGGCGCTTCCATGGGACAATATCAGGATCTCGGCGACATCTACTTTGACTTTGCCGCCGCTGGGATCACAAAGAGCGTGACCAACTATGTCCGCGATCTGGATATGACGACCGGCGTGTCCCATGTGGATTTTGACCACGACGGCGTTCATTACAGCCGGGAGTATTTCTCCAGTTACCCGGACAAGGTCATGGTCTCACACTTTACGGCGTCTGAGGCCGGGAAGATCAGCTTCGCCGCAAATCTGGATACCTCCAGCGGCTACTTGAGCACCAAGGCGACCGCCGAGGGCAATA
>CALACZ010000179.1 GCA_937890735.1 uncultured Bacillota bacterium | reverse complement strand
TCTGTCAGGCGGGCTTCTGCTACCGCCCCGTGCGCGAAAAGCGCGCCGAAACGCTCCTGAAGCAGGCGATCGAATCCCTGGAGGACTCCGGGCACAGCGAAATTACGCTTGCCAGCCTGTCCACATCCGACTATACGCAGCTCGCCGAGCTTGCAGAGCCGCTGCTCGACTACTGCCAGCCGCGCAAGATCAGTCTGTCCCTTCCCAGCCTGCGCGCGGATAATTTTTCGCGCGAGCTGATGTTAAAAGTGCAGAAGGTCAAAAAGGCCGGGCTGACGTTTGCCCCGGAGGCGGGCACGCAGCGCCTGCGCGACGCGATCAACAAAAACGTGACCGAGGAAGAGATTTTGCAGACCTGCGCCACGGCGTTTTCCGGCGGCTGGAACAACGTAAAGCTCTATTTCATGCTGGGGCTGCCGACTGAGACAGACGAGGACGTGCTGGGCATCGCGGAGCTGGCGCAGAAGATCGTGCACACCTGGCGTGAGAACGCCACGAACAAAAAGCGCGGGCTTTCCATCAACCTCGCCACGGCGTATTTTGTGCCCAAGCCCTTTACGCCGTTTCAGTGGGAGGCGCAGATCACGCCGGAGGAATATCTGCGGCGGGTGCATCTGCTGAAAAGCGCGCTCAATTCCCGCGCGGTGGACTACCGCTATCACGAATCTGACCTCAGCCGTTTGGAGGCGGTGCTTGCGCGCGGCGACCGGCGGCTTGGAAAGGTCCTGCTGGAGGCGCAGAAGCGCGGCGCGCGGCTGGACGGCTGGGACGAATATTTTAACTATCAGACGTGGCTGGACGCATTTGCCGCCTGCGGCGTCGATCCGAATTTTTACACCGTGCGCGGCTTCGGCGAGGATGAAATTTTGCCGTGGCAGACGATCTCGGTGGGCGTGACGGACGCGTTTTTCCGCCGCGAGCGCGCGCAGGCGTATGCGTCCCAAATTACGCCGGACTGCCGCGCGGGCTGCGCCGGGTGCGGCGCGGCGAAGCTGTGCAAGGGAGGGGTGTGCCATGAATCGTCTGCTGTTTGAAAAGACCGGCGAGGCGGTGTATCTGTCGCACCTCGATCTCATGCGCGTGTTCCAGCGCGCGTTCAAGCGCGCGGACATCATGATCTGGCACTCGCAGGGCTTCAGCCCCCGCGCGTATGTGTCCATCGCGCTGCCGCTGCCCGTGGGCATGGGCAGCCGGTGCGAAATTCTCGATTTTGACGTGGAGGACGGCTCGGTGGAGCTGACGGCGCTGCCGGAGCGGCTGAACGCCGTGCTCCCGGCGGGCATCCGCGTCTTGCAGGCGTATGAGAGCAGCCGCAAAATAAAGCATCTGCGCTATCTCGCCGCCGACGTGACGCTGGAATACGACCGCGGCGTGCCGGAGGGCGCGCTGGACGCGGTGCGGGAATTGTTCTCGCGCCCGGAGCTTCTGGTGCGCAAGCGCACCAAGCGCGGCGAGGCGGATGTGGACATCGTCCCCGGCATTCGCTCGGTTGAGCCGGAGCTGATCTCGCCGCAGGAGCTGGTTCTGCACGCCGTGGTCACGGCGATGGACCCCGCGCTGAACCCCTTGCTTTTAGGCGAGGCAGTGCGCGCGCATTTGCCGGAGACAGCGCCGGATTTTGTCTCGGCGGCGCGGCGCGAGGTTTTTGACGCCGATCTACAGGTTTTTCGCTGAAATTTTTGTGAGGGAGGACAAGCCGTGACCGCTTCCACGATCGAGGTCTTATTTACCGCGTTTCTGGCGATGGCGCCCATCTCGGAGCTGCGCGGCGCGATCCCCTACGGGCTGGCGCACGACATTCCGCCGCTGGCGCTGTATGCTCTGTGCGTGCTGGCAAACGTCGTGCCCGTGCCGTTCATCGTGTGCTTTACGCGCACGGTGCTGCTGTGGATGAAAAAGCGCGGCGGGAAGCTCAAAAAGGCGGCGGACTGGCTGTCGGACCGGGCGATGAAAAAATCCGCGCTGTATCGGAAATATGAGCAGCTCGGTCTGTTCATCCTCGTTGCCGTCCCTCTGCCGGGCACAGGCGCGTGGACGGGCGCGCTCGTTGCGGCGCTGATGGGTCTGCGCATCCGGCAGTCGCTGCCGGTGATCGCCGCCGGCGTTGCGGCGGCGGGCGCGGTGGTCATGCTGGTGTGTACAGGCGTGATCCATTTGGCGGGGATCTAGCAGGTTTCGTCGTAACGTAGGGGCGGGGCTTGCCCCGCCCACGCGAAACGATGTAAAAAATACAGATGTACCAACGCGAAATGGTGCGCACCAACTAAAGCCTTCCCCTTGAGGGGAAGGTGGCTCGCGCAGCGAGACGGATGAGGAGAAGAGTGGTACGTTCTGAGGTGTTCTACGTTTGCACAACGCAAAGGCTTCCCTTGGTGACCAAGGGAAGCTGTCGCCGAAGGCGACTGAAGGGATCAGAACGTTGTTATTTGCAGAGCGCCACCCAGCGGTGCGGCGAAACGTACACCTTCTCATCCCTTCCGTCACGGCTTCGCCGTGCCACCGTCTCGCTGCGGCTCGGTCACGGCGTGGGTCTGACAGCCCACCGGGCTGTCATTCAACACCACGCCGCCGCTTCGCTACCTTGGTCACCAAGGGGAGGCTT
>CALACZ010000178.1 GCA_937890735.1 uncultured Bacillota bacterium | reverse complement strand
GCGTTGCCCTTTATTATATACGAAGTTCGTCCGTTTCGCAATGACCGGCATGACATTTTGTAAAAAATGTGAAAACATTGCCGCCGGATGCAAATTTCCTCTTTTCAAGCGGGCAAAAATATTATAGAATAACCAACAGGATCTAAACGAACAAAGGAGCGGTCACTTTTATGGATCAGCCGAAATATAAACGGGTGCTGCTGAAGATCAGCGGCGAGGCACTGGCGGGCGATGCGCACCGGGGGCTGAATTTTGACGTCATCGGCGGCGTGTGCGACGTGGTCAAGCAGTGCGTGGCGCTGGGCGTGCAGGTTGGCATCGTGGTCGGCGGCGGCAACTTCTGGCGTGGCGCGAAGGACGGCGGCGGCAAGATGGAGCGCACGCGCGCGGACCATATGGGGATGCTGGCAACGGTCATCAACGCCCTCGCGGTGGCGGACTGCCTGGAGCAGCGCGGCGTTGCCGTGCGCGTGCAGACGGCGATCGAGATGAATAAGATCGCCGAGCCCTATATCCGCAGCAAAGCCATCCGCCATCTGGAAAAGGGGCGCGTGGTCATCTTTGGCTGCGGCACGGGCAACCCCTATTTCTCCACCGACACCGGCGCGGTGCTGCGCGCGGCGGAAATCGACGCCGACGCGATCCTGCTTGCAAAGAATATCGACGGCGTGTACTCCGCCGACCCGGCAAAAGACCCCACGGCGGTGCGCTATGACGAGATCACCTACGACGAGGTGCTGGCAAAGCATCTGGCGGTGATGGACACCACGGCGACATCCCTTTCGATGGACAATCATATCCCGGTGCAGGTCTTTGCGCTGAAAGATCCGCAGAACATCCTGCGGGTCGTGATGGGCGAAAAGATCGGCACGATCGTAAAAGAGTAAAAGATAAAGAAGGAGGAACAACCCCATGGCAGATCTGAAGGAATTTGAACGCAAAATGGAAAAAACGCTCGAGGTGCTCGCGGCGGACTTCGGCGCGGTGCGCGCCGGACGCGCCAACGCGCAGGTGCTCGACCGCATCACGGTGGAATACTACGGTGTGGACACGCCCATCAACCAGGTCGGCACGGTCTCCTCGCCCGATCCCAGAACGCTGATGATCCAGCCGTGGGACGGGTCGCTGCTGAAGACGATCGAAAAAGCCATTCAGGTCTCCGACCTCGGCATCAATCCGCAGAATGACGGCCGCGTGATCCGGCTGGTGTTCCCGCAGCTGACGGAGGAGCGCCGCAAGGAGCTGACGAAGCAGGTCAAGAAATACGGTGAGGACGCCAAGGTCGCCGTGCGCAACGTGCGCCGCGACGCGGTGGACTATGTCAAAAAGGCGCAGAAAAAGGGCGAACTGACCGAGGACGATCAGAAGGTCGCCGAAAAGGACATTCAGGACCTGACCGACAAGTTCACCAAGCGCATTGATGAGATGTGCGCGAAAAAAGACAAGGAGCTCATGGAAATCTAAAGCATCCCGTTGGGATGCGGTAAGAAGTAATCGTGAATAGTGAATAAGTGTGGTGCCGCTTCGCGGCGATCAAAAAGCACGCGCCGAGGCACGCACTGCTGTTCCGATTTACAGTTACCCGACGAAAAGCCGCCATCCGGCGGCTTTTGTCTTGAGGCAGGACTATGGATTTATTTACAAGAAAAACACAAAAGCTCCCGCCGCCGGAGCATATCGCCATCATCATGGACGGCAACGGGCGCTGGGCAAAAAAGCGCGGACTGCCGCGCACGGCGGGGCACGCCGCCGGGGCGGAGACGTTCCGGCGCATTGCGACGTACTGCCGCTCCATCGGGGTGAAATACCTGACGGTGTACGCATTTTCCACGGAAAACTGGAAGCGCTCGCGCGAAGAAGTCGAGTGCATCATGGCGCTGTTTGAAAAGTACCTGCACGAAGCCATCGACGAGATGGAGCAGGATCACATCCGGCTGAAGGTGCTGGGCGACCTGTCCCGCATCAGCCCGGAGCTGCGCGCGCTTATTGAGCGCACGGCGGAAATTTCGACGCATTACGACGGCTTTCAGGCGAACGTCTGCATCAACTACGGCGGGCGGGACGAGATCGTCCACGCCGCGCGGCGCTTTGCCGCGCAGTGCGCCGCGGGCGAAAAAAAGCCGGAGGAGCTGACGGAGGAAGCGTTCGGGGGACTGCTGTACACGGCGGGCATCCCCGACCCGGAGCTCATCATCCGCCCGTCGGGCGAGGAGCGGGTCAGCAATTTTCTGCTGTGGCAGTCGGCATATTCGGAGTATTATTTTACCGATGTGCTCTGGCCCGACTTTGACGAGCGGGAACTTGACAGGGCGATCGCGGCGTATCACAAGCGCGACCGCCGGTTTGGAGGCGTGAAGAAATGAAACAGAGACTGCTGGTCGCCGCCATCGGCGTGCCGCTGCTGCTCGTCGTTCTGCTGGTGCTGCCGCCCATCGCCACGGCAATTTTGGCGGCTGCCATCGCGGGCGCGGCGGCGTATGAGCTGCTGCACACGGCGGCAAAAAAGCCAAAGCGGCTGTATGTGCTGACCATCCTGTGCGCCGTGGTGACGGTGATGACCGTGTTTGCCGCGACGGGGGCAGCGAATGCCGCGTGGGCGCTGCGCGCGTATCCGGCGTTTGCGTTTTTGTATGTGGTGGCGCTGTTTTATGAGGTCGTGCATCTGCACGGCACGTCTGAGGAGATCCCGTTTAAGGATCTGGCTGTGTGCGTCGTGGCGGGGTTCGTGTTCCCGGCGATGTACGGCTGCATCGCGCTGCTGCGGGGCCTTGGCACGGCGTATGTACTGATGCCGTTTGTGGTGGCGTTTATCGGCGACTCGTTTTCGATGTTTGCCGGGATGATCTTCGGCGGCAAAAAGATGGCGCCGCGCGTCAGCCCGAAAAAAACGTGGGCGGGCGGCATCGGCGGCCCGATCGGCAGCGCGCTGGGGATGGTGATCCTCGGGCTCATCGCGCGTGCGGCGTGGAGCATGGAGCTGCCGCTGTGGTATCTGGCGGTGATCGGCGTGGCTGCGAATATCTTCGGGCAGCTCGGCGACCTGTCGATGAGCGTCATCAAGCGCGAGGCGTGCATCAAGGACTACAGCCATATTTTCCTGACGCACGGCGGCGTGCTCGACCGCTTTGACTCCACGATGTTCATCGCGCCGGTCGTGTACGGCATGGTGATGTGGATGGGAGGCATTCTGTGAGCCGCTGCATTTCCGTCCTCGGCTCGACGGGGTCGATCGGGCGGCAGACGCTGGATGTGGCACAGACGCTTGGCGTGCGCGTGGCGGCGCTGACGGCGAATACCGGCGTGGACGCGCTGGAGGCACAGTGCCGCGCGGTGCAGCCGGAGCTGGCGGTTTTATACGACGAAGCCGCTGCGCAGGAATTAAAAGCGCGGCTGGCGGATATGAATATTAGGGTAGAAAGCGGCATGGCAGGTCTGCTCGCGGCGGCGGAGCTTCCGGCGGCGGACACGGTCGTCACGGCGGTGTCCGGCATGATCGGGCTGCGCCCGACGCTCAGCGCCATCCGCGCGAAAAAGCGCATTGCGCTGGCGAACAAAGAGACGCTCGTCTGCGCGGGTGAGCTGGTCATGCGCGAGGCGGCGCAGTACGGCGCGGAGATCATCCCGGTCGATTCGGAGCATTCGGCGATCTTTCAGTGCCTGATGGGCTGCCGCGACCGGGGCGAGGTGCGCAGGCTCATCCTGACGTGCTCCGGCGGACCGTTTTTCGGCATGACGCGCGCGGAGTTGGCGGGCAAAACGCGCGCCGACGCGCTGCGCCATCCGAACTGGACCATGGGCGCGAAGATCACGGTGGACTCCGCGACGCTCATGAACAAGGGACTTGAGATCATTGAGGCGATGCGCCTGTACGATCTGCCGCTGTCTAAAGTGACGGCGGTCATCCACCGGCAGTCGATCGTGCATTCGCTCGTGGAGTTCTGCGACGGCGCGATGCTCGCACAGCTCGGCACGCCCGATATGCGCCTGCCCATTTCGCTGGCGCTGACGTATCCCGCGCGGCGGGAAAATCCTGCGCCGCCGCTCGATCTGCTGTCGTGCCCGGCGCTGACGTTCCGGCAGCCGGACGAGGACGCGTTTTCCTGCCTGCGGCTTGCCAAACAGGCGGCTGCCGCGGGCGGCACGGCGTGCGCCGTGCTCAACGGCGCGAACGAGGCGGCGGTGGGGCTGTTTTTGCAGGAGCGGATCGGCTTTTTGCAGATCGCGGAGGCGGTGGACGAAGCCATGCAGCGCGTGCCGCGCGAGGCTCTTGACTCGCTGGAGACGGCGGAGCGCGCCGACGCGCTGGCGCGGGAGGCTGTCCGCGCCAAGTTTTTAAGATAAGGTGATGCCATGTATATCCTGATCGCAATTCTCATCTTCGGCGTGCTCATTTTTGTGCACGAGCTGGGGCATTTTCTCACCGCCAAGGCGCTGGACGTGCAGGTGAATGAATTTGCCGTGTGCATGGGACCGGCGCTCGTCAAAAAGACGAAGGGCGAGACGACATACTCCCTGCGCTGCATCCCCATCGGCGGCTACTGCGCGATGGAGGGCGAGGATGAGTCCAGCGACAACCCGCGCGCCTTCACGTCCAAACCGTGGTGGCGGCGGCTCATCATTCTGGCGGCGGGGTCGTTTATGAACTTTGTCACAGGCGTGCTGGTGCTGGTGATCCTGTTCAGCACGGCGGCGGGCTTTTTCGCCGTGCCGCGCATCGACTCGTTTTACGAGGGCTGCCCGTATGAATCGGCGGAGGGCTTGCAGGCGGGCGATGAAATTTACAAGATCGACGGGCGGCGGGTATATATCCAGTCGGACGTGTCGATGCTGCTCGCACGCAACAAAACGGGCGTGTTCGACCTTGTCGTGCGCCGGGACGGCAAGCTCGTGGAGCTGAAGGATTTCGCGATGACGCCGGTGGAGTACACTGTGGACGGCGAAACGCAGGTGAAATACGGCTTTTACTTCGGCATGGAGGAAAAAACCTTCGGCTCGGTGATGAAAACAAGCTGGAACACGGCAATGGATTTTACGCGCCTGGTCTGGCTGGGGCTGGAGGATCTCATTTCCGGCGCGGTGTCAATGGACGAGATGAGTGGACCTGTCGGCATCGTGTCGGTCATCGCCGAGACGGGCGAGCAGTCGGCAACAAAGGCGGACGCGGCGGCGAATATCGCGTATCTGGCGGCGTTTATCGCCATCAATCTGGCGGTGATGAATATGCTGCCCATCCCGGCGCTCGACGGCGGGCGCATTTTCCTGCTGCTGGTGGGGACGCTCTTTACCGCGCTGACCAAAAAGAAAATTCCGCCCAAATATGAGGGCTATGTGCACGCGGCGGGCATGATCGCGCTGCTGGCGTTTATGGCGTTTGTGACATTCAAGGACATCTGGAAGCTGTTTGCTTGAGGAGCTGGCAATGACAAAGAGAATTATGGTGGGGAGTGTCCCCGTGGGCGGCGGCGCGCCGGTGAGCATCCAGTCGATGCTGAACACGCGCACGACCGACGTGGAGGGGTCGCTTGCCCAGCTGGACGCGCTGGCGGCGGCGGGCTGCCAGATCGCGCGGCTTGCCGTGCCCGACCGCGAGGCGGCGCGCGGCTTTGCTGAAATTTGCAGATATTCGCCGCTGCCGCTGGTGGCGGACATCCATTTTGACTACCGGCTGGCAATTTTGGCAGCCGAGGGCGGCGCGGCGAAAATTCGCATCAACCCCGGCAACATCGGGGGCGAAGACCGCGTGCGCGCTGTGGTGGACGCGTGCCGCGCGCGGCACATCCCCATCCGCATCGGCGTGAACGGCGGAAGCCTCGACAAGGCGCTTCTGCAAAAATACGGACATCCGACGCCGGAGGCGCTGGTGGAGAGCGCGTTTTCGCACATCCGCCTGCTGGAGGACTGCGATTTTACGGACATCTGCGTGTCGATGAAGTCGAGCAATGTCCCGCTTATGATGCAGGCGTACCGGCTGTTTTCCGAGCAGTCCGACTATCCGCTGCACATCGGCGTGACCGAGACCGGCACGGAATATATGGGCACGATCAAATCCGCCATGGGCATCGGCGGGCTTTTGTGCATGGGCATCGGCGACACGGTACGCGTTTCGCTCACGGCAGACCCCGTGCGCGAGGTCGTCGCCGCGAAGGCGATCTTAAAGGCGGCGGGCGTGCGGCAGGGCGGCGTGAATATCATCTCGTGCCCGACTTGCGGGCGCACGCGCATCGACCTCATCGGACTTGCCAACCGCGTGGAGCAGGCGCTGGCGGACTGCGAAAAGCCGATCACCGTTGCTGTGATGGGCTGCGTGGTGAACGGTCCGGGCGAGGCGCGCGAGGCGGACATCGGCATTGCCGGCGGTGAGGACTGCGGGGTGCTGTTTGTGCGCGGCGAGCAGAAAATGCGCCTGCCGTATGACGAGCTGCTGCCGGAGCTGCTTCGTCAGATAGAGAAGCTGTAAGCATTGGAATACGAACGAGGAACGACATGGAGCGGGAAGTATCTTTTTTGAGCCTGTTCCCGGATTACGAGCCGGAGGACGAGCAGCGATCACTGCTGTCCGGGCTGCGGCTGCGCGATGCGCAGCTCGACCGTGCGGCGCGGACGATCATGTTGGAACTGGACTCGGAGGTTTACATAACTGAAGAACTGCTGGACACAGCCCGCGCCGCGATCGAACAGCGGTACGGGCTGCGGGCGCTGGAATTGCAGGTGCATTATCCCGAAAGTGCGCTGGAGACGCTGCCGCCGCGGGCGCTGTACCGCGCGTTTGCGCAGGCGTATTCTCCGGCGGCGGCGAGCCTTGCCGGGGCGCGGTGGGAGATCACGCGCGAGCGCATCGACGTGCATCTGCCCGCCAACGGGCGCGCGGAGCTGCTGGAGCACGTGCCGAAGGTGCAGCGGTTTATTGAAGAGCGCTTCGGTGTGCGCGTGCCGATCGAAATTCACGCCCACAGCGAGCGCTCCGCGCAGGAGCTGTTTGCCGAGACGGAGCGTATCCGCCGCGAGGCGATGAAAAACGCACCCGTTATTGCTGCGGCAAAGGAGCGCGCGGCAAAGCCGTCCGCCCCCATGCCGGAGAACTGGATCTTCGGCAAGCCTTTCCGCGCCGAGTCCACGCCGATGAAGGACCTGAACCTCGATATGTACCGCGTGTGCGTGCAGGGCAAGGTCTTTGCGGTCAACCACCGGGAGCTCAAAAAGCGCGGGGCGTGGGTGGTGAGCTTTGATGTGACGGACTACACCGGCTCGGTGCGCGTGAACCAGTTCATGGAGACGGACAAGGCGAAGCCCATTCTGGAAAAGATCAAAGCACCCGGGATGTGGGTGACCATTCAGGGTAAGATGACCTTTGACCGCTATGACAACGAAATGGTGATGCAGCCGAACTCCATCGGCGAGGTCTCTGCGCCCAAACGCCGCGACAGTGCGCCGGAAAAGCGCGTGGAGCTGCATCTGCACACGGCGATGTCCGCCATGGACGCGCTGACCAAGACCGCCGACGCCGTGAAGCGCGCCGCGTCGTGGGGGCATCGCGCCATCGCCATCACCGACCACGGCTGCGTCCACTCGTTCCCGGACGCGATGAAGGCGGCGAGCAGGGCAAAGGTCGCGGGCACGGAGGAGAATATTCAAATTCTCTATGGCTGCGAAGGATATTATGTAAACGATGTGGACGACCGCATCGCCGTGCACGGCGCGCTGGACGCGCCGGTGGGCTGCGAATATGTGGCGTTCGATCTGGAGACAACGGGGCTTTCGTCGCAGCACGACGTGATCATCGAGATCGGCGCGGCGCGCATGAAGGACGGCGAGGTGCTGGAAAAATTCGAGTCGTTCGTCGCCCCGGGGCGGCTTCTGGACGCGAAGATCGTCGAGCTGACCGGCATTACCGACGCGATGCTCGTGGGCGCGCCGGATATTTCTACGGCGCTGCCGAAATTCCTGGAATTTGTGGGCGACCGTCCGCTGTGCGCGCACAACGCGGATTTTGACGTCGGTTTTATCAAGGCGGCGTGCGAGCGGCAGGGCATCGACTATGACCCGACATATCTCGACACGCTCGTGCTGGCGCAGAATCTGATGCCGGAGCTGAACAAATTCAAGCTCGACATCGTGGCAAACGCCCTGAGCCTGCCGGAATTTAACCACCACCGCGCGTCGGACGACGCCATCACCTGCGGGCTGCTGCTGTCAAAATTCTTCACGATGCTGCAAGAGCGCGGCATTGAGCGCCTGCCGGACGTAAATCCGCTGATGGCGACGCTGCGCTCCGGCGGCAAAATTCTCGACCGCCGCGCGCGGCATATCATCGTGTTTGCCAAAAACTCCGTGGGATTGCGCAATCTCTACCGGCTGGTGTCGCTGGGCAATCTGGAATATTTCAAGCGCGTGCCCATCATGCCGAAGTCGGAGCTGCTGAAGTGGCGCGAGGGGCTCATCATCGGCTCGGCGTGCGAGGCGGGCGAGCTGTTTCAGGCGGTCGTGGATCACAAGAGCTGGGCGGAGCTGCGGCGGCTGGCGTCGTTTTACGACTTTTTGGAAATTCAGCCCATCTGCAACAACCGCTTTATGCTCGACAAGGGCATGGCGCAGAGCGAGGACGAGCTGCGCGGCTTCAACCGCACCATCGTAAAGCTCGGCGAGGAGCTGGGCAAGCCCGTCTGCGCCACGGGCGACGTGCATTTCCTCGACCCGGAGGACGAAATTTACCGCCACATCCTGCTTGCCACCAAGCAGATGCAGGACGCCGACCGTCCGCTGCCGCTGTATTTTAAGACGACGGACGAGATGCTGGAGGAATTTTCGTACCTCGGCGCGGAAAAGGCGCACGAGGTCGTGGTGACGAACCCGAATCTCATCGCGGACTGGTGCGACGATGTGCGCCCCGTGCCGCACAATCTGTTTGCGCCGAAGATCGAAAACTCCGTGGAGGATCTGCAAAAGCTCGTGTACGGCAAGCTGGAGCGGCTGTACGGCGAGAATCCGCCGGAGCTCATCCGCAAGCGCGTGGACACGGAGATGCACGACATCATTTCGTGCCATTACGACGTGATCTATATGTCGGCGCAGAAGCTGGTGCAGAACTCGCTGGAGCACGGCTATCTCGTCGGCTCGCGTGGGTCGGTCGGCTCGTCCATTGTGGCGTTTTTGTCCGGCATTACGGAGGTCAACTCCTTCCCGCCGCATTACCGCTGCCCACAGTGCCACTTTACGACGTTTGACGTGCCGGACGGCTGTGCCTGCGGCGCGGATCTGCCGGACGCAGTGTGCCCCAGGTGCGGCGCGCGGCTGGATAAGGACGGGTTCAACATCCCGTTTGAAACGTTCCTCGGCTTCGGCGGCGACAAGGTGCCGGATATTGACCTGAACTTTTCGGGCGAATATCAGGC
>CALACZ010000177.1 GCA_937890735.1 uncultured Bacillota bacterium | reverse complement strand
GCTTCGGTGCAGCGATTGCAGTTTTCGGGAAGCAATGGGCTGCAAGGGGTGCGTGCATATGGAAAAGCCCTTCTGGGCGGATCGCTGCCCCGTAAAATCCTGCTGCGAACAGAAAGGCTTGCAGCATTGCGGCGAATGCGGTGCTGACTGCGCTTTTCATCGGGAACGAGCATTCCGGCGGTACAATTCGCAACAAGCGCATCGCCGGGCATCGGCGTGGCTGCATCTATCTGACAAACCTTCTGGTCTGCATCTTCGCCGGGATCTGCCTGAGCCTTGCCTTTGCACTGCCGCAGGCGGCTGCCGGGCTGCTTTTGAAGGGTGAACTAAATGCCGCACCCGCCACGACCCTGCTCTATGTCGGTCTGAGCTTTGCACTGATGATTGCCTTTACGGCACTTTTCACGCTGATCGCCATGCTGTGCCAGAACAAGTCGCACACGACGGCAGGCTGCATCCTGCTGACCGTTGCGCTGCTGTTTGCAGGCGTTTATATTTCCTCTACGCTGGAGGAACCGGAGTATCTGGCAGCATATTCCTACACAGAAAACAGCGTGACCGTGGAGGAACCGGAGCAGAAAAACCCCTATTACATTACCGGCGTGAAGCGGCAGGTCTATGAATTTCTGCAAGATCTCACGCCGGGTGGTCAGGTGATCCAGATCAGCGAGATGGGCGTGAAAAAACCTGCCATGCTCGCAATATACGACGGGCTCATCCTGTTGCTCATGACAGGCTTTGGGCTGATGCTCTTCCGACGCGAGGATCTGAAGTAAGATAGGGGAGGGGGGCTGCCCTTCTTGGCAGCACGCACTCGCAATAATGGATGCACCGATGCAAATTCGTAAAATGCCTGTAGGGGTCGATGCGGCATCGACCCCTGCGTCATACCGGCTGCACTAGCCCCGCTCCTATATCAGAAGAGAACGCGGCGGTGCGCAAAAGCCCCGCCCGCGTTTTTGCGGGCGGGGCTCTGCTGTTTTTGCGTTACGTCAGAAGGCTCGCCAATCTGTAGAGAATGGTCGCCGTTTGGGCGCGGGTGGCGGTGTTTTTGGGGAGGAGGTCGCCGTTTGCACCCTTCAGGAGTCCTGCGCCGCACGCCCACTGCATGGCGGGGAAGGCGTAGTCGGAGATACTTGTCGCGTCATTATAGCTCAGGATGTTCGTGTCCTCGCCGACGCTGACGTCCAGCTTTTTGTACTGCGCGTAGCGGTAGAGGATCGCCGCGAGCTGCTCGCGCGTGATGCGGTCGTTCGGTCCGAACAGACCGTTTCCGTAGCCATTCACGATGCCGTTTTCCGCCGCCCATGCGACGGCTTTTTCGTAATAGCTGCCGGAGGCAACGTCGCGGAACGGGTTCGCGGATGCGGCGGGCGTGCCCTCGAGACGGTAGAGAATGGTGACGATCTGGGCGCGGGTGCAGGCGCTGTGCGGGGCGAACAGTCCGCCGCCGACGCCGTCCAGAATACCCTGCTCCGCCGCCCACTCGACGGCGTCAAAGTAATATTCGCCGCGCGCCACGTCGCCGAAGCTGCCGTATTGGTCGCGCGCGGTGAACTCTGCGCTGACGCTCACGCCGCCGACCGGCATACGGAAGCTGTACTGACCGTCGCCCTCGTACTGCGCATCGACCGCATCGCCGTTTCGGTCCACGACCGTCAGATCGTTCAGCTCATAGCCGCCGTCGGGCTTGGCGGTGACGGTGACGGTCACCCCGGCGGGCGCGGATGGGCGGTCAGCGGTGAGCTTGCCGTGCTTGCTCTGGTCGATGTTCACGGGGTTGGTCTGACGCGAGTTTGACGGGATGGCGGGGAACTCTGCCGTGATGACACCGCTGTCTGCCGCGTTCGTGCAGGTCGCGCCGCTGACTGCGAAGAAATTCTCCGGCACGCCGGTCAGCGTGTAGCCGTATTTGGGCGTGAGGGTGATGGTGGCGGTGTACTGTGTCCCGGCGGCGAAGGCTGCGTCGCTCGGCGACCATGTGACCGTGCCGGTGTACTGCTCGGTGTCCAGGATCGCGGCGGCGGGCGGTTCGCCGGTGACCGGCGCGGTCACCCCGTGAATATCCGAGATATTCACGATGGTCTCCTGAACGGTAAACTCGATGTCCATGAGTTCGCGCACCTTCCCGGTGGCGTCCTCAAGGATCAGCATATCGGAGTAAGTGCCGAGATCCAGCCCGGCTTTGAGGCGGACGGTGAAGGTCGCGCTTTCGCCCGGGGCGAGCACTGCCTGACCACTTGCACTGTCATATGCACTGCCCAACGCCACCTCAAAATTGCTGTTAGGCATAATATGCTCGGGGCTTTCCATGGTCAGCGTCTGGTTGCCCGTGTTTGTGATCGTGATGACCTGCTCGGGGCTCGGGTCGTAGCCGTAGCCGATCGTGCCGAAGTCGCCATCCTCCGGGGAAACACTGATTTTCCACGTCTTTTTGACACCGTTTACCGTGATGTGCAGCGCGCCGGAGTTCTGCGAGACCCAGACTTTCAGCTCGCCGGTCTCAGGATCATAACGGTAGTCCTTTCCCAGAACCAGCTCCGTGCCGCCTGCGGTGACGGTGATGCTTTCGGGGAGCATATAGCCCTGCTCGGGCGTCAGGGTCGCCGTGTAGGTCGTGAAGCGCTCGGAATAGGGCTTGCCGTCGGTCGAAAGACCCGTCAGCTCCGAGGTCACGTCAATGACGGGCGTGGTGTTGTTGCGATCGATCAGATTCACCCCGCCCACATAGTCGGTGCGATAGTCGCCGTTGTACTGCTCGTTGTAAATGTAAAGCCAATCTCCGTCGGAAAAGATGCTCTTGGCGATCTTGACCGTGCCGCTGCTGTCCGTCACCTTGCCGAGGCGACCGTAGTGCGTGATGGTTTGCTGAGGATTGCTGAAAATATGCCCGGAGACGTACTCATTTTCGCCGGTCGCCGCGCCCTCATAGTCGAGGTAGAGGTAGTCGCCGCTGGAATATCTGCCTGTGATCTTAAACTTGCCGTCACGGCTCTCGTCCTTCAGCGTCAGCTTCCACTCGTTCACCGGGAGGCTCAGCACGGCGGTCAGCCCATCATCCATGCCGTCCGCCGATTTGCCGCCCGCGGCTGCGGTGACGAAGTAGACATAGCCTACGCCGGTTTGCAGGTACAGCATCGGGCGCGCGCCGGAGGGAATATCCGATGCCTGCGCCTGATATGCGCCCAGCTCGTCGATCTTTCCGGCATAACTGTTGCCGCCTACAGTCAAATAGGAGCGCAGCCAGTATGCCGTTCCGCCCGGTCCATAGTATGTCGTGGTATCCGGCGCAGCCGTTCGAGCGGTCTGTGCGGCGTACGAAGCTGTGCCATCCGGGGCGAAGCCGTAATCCGTATTGAACAGATCGAGCCACGACGGGAAGAAAATTTTGTCGCCGTTCAGAATATTGAGATACTCCTGATATTTCTGACCCGTGGTGATGCTGTCAGCGGTGTTGCGACCTGCTTCCGCTGGAGTCGTAGCGCGGTCGTTCGTTTCGGGCGCGTCCGAGATGCGCGCCTGCTCCAGAGCGGAGAACGCGCCGTTGTAGAATGTGTCATTGCACCATTCCTTTGCCTGGCTGCTCGCCCACAGGTAATCGTCGTCACTCTTACCGAACGCTAGGGTATCTACGACCTCGTCTGCCAGCAGGAGAGCGCCCGGGTCGCTGTAGCTTTCGGGGTGTGTCAGCACGCGCCACTTGATGGGCTTGCCGTTCCACTGCCCGAAGTAGACGTAGTGATAGCCGTCCTCGGTGCTGTAGGTTTTTGTGGCGCTCAAAAAGTTAGACTGGATCGCACTCTGCTCGGCTACTGCCGCACTCACTGCCGCAGGCAGCAGCCCGATGCACAGCACCAGCGCCAGCAGCAGGCTCAAAAGTCGCTTTTTCATGGTCATCCTCCTCGTGCTTTTTATCTCTTCCAGCTTACAGGACAGTCGGGGAAATGTCAATCGCCCGAAAGTATGATATAGTATTGAGAATATGCAAAAAGCGCGGACTTCCCGGCTGGAAGCCCGCGTTTTGGAACTTATACTAGTTCTTATTAAAAATCTTGAAAAGATTTTTATAGCACCGAAGGTGCGTTAAGAACTGTATGAGACGGGGAATTGCACAATTGTGCAATTCCAGCGTGCGAAGCACGCGGGTTTTCTGATTAATTTTTTAATCAGAAAACAGTATTATTCGCGCTCCGTATCGCTGACGATGGCGAAGTACGCAGACGACGTCGCGCGATAGATGACCGCATAGATGATGGCGAAGAATACGAACGACAGCGCTGTGACGCCTGCGAACAGGGTGACGTTTTGCAGCCCGAAGAGCGTGAGCACCTTGCGCACCATCGGAAACGCGAAGATGAGATGCACGCCCGCCAGCCCCAGCGGCAGGAAAAAGACCGTGAGGAGCTGCGAATCAATGCTGCGGCGAATTTCGCGCCGCGTCATGCCGACCTTCTGCATGATCGCAAAGCGCGCCTGATCCTCATAGCCCTCGGAGACCTGCTTATAGTAGATGATGAGCACCGCCGCGAACGTGAACACGACGCTGAGCAGCGCGCCGAGGAAGAAGAGGCTGCCGAATGTGCCGAAAAAGTCGTCCTTATTCGACGCGCGGCTCTGCGCGTCGTAGCCATAGGCTTTGCCGTCGTTTGAATTTTCAAAAAGCGTGTCGCGCAGTCCGCCATCGTCATCCAGCAGCGCGATCTGTGCGTCCTCGGAAAGCCCGGTGTCGAACTGATAGACCCAGCGTGTAGAGGGAAGCTCCTCGCCGTTTTCATCGCGCAGGGCGTAGAGCGGCGCGAGCGCCGCCTGCGGGTCGCCGACCACAAGCATGATGGTGGGCACGGTTTCCGTACTTAGCGGGCGGAAGGGAAAGGCTGCGCCATCGAGCTGCTCTGCGACGCGGAGCGTGCAGGCATCTTCAAAGCGGATCTCGCTGCCGCAGTAGTCGATCCCGTGTGCGTAGAGCAGGACCTCGCCGTTTCCCAACACTCGGTGTTCGCCTGCGGCGGCGTTGTAGTCGGAGAGCGGGATGAACTCAAATCCGCACAGCGAGCTGCTTGCGACGTAGCCCGCGACGAGCTGCGCGTCCTCCCCGAGGAGGTTACCGTACACGCGCGTGCAGCGGTAGTCGATGATGTTCTGCGGCGTGACGGTATGTTCTTGCAGTGTTGCCTCCAGCGCTTTGCGCACGGCGGGGACGCTCTCGTCCGTCAGCTGTTCGGCGCCGTCCAGCCAGACGGTGACGTTTTCCTCACGCGGATAGCGCGTTTTCAGCGCATCGTCAGCGCCAAAGAAGAGGCTCGCCGTGGAGCTGAGCATGACGAGCACCATCGTCGCCAAAATGCAGATCGAGGCAAGCCCCGCGCCGTTGCGCTTCATGCGGTAGGTCATGGACGAGACGGAGACGAAATGGTCCGCGCGGTAATAATATCGCCGGTTCTTTTGCAGCGCGCGGCACAGCACGACCGAGCCGCAGATCATGAGCAGAAACGTTGCGAAAATGACCAGGATCACCGCGATGAAGAACCAGAACAGGGCACTCACGGGATCGGCGACCGTAACCGCGACGTAATACGCCGCACCCAGCAGCAGAATGCCCAGCACGCCCAGCAGCCAGTTTGCCTTGGGCGGCTTTTCACCCGCGCTCTCGCTGCGCAGCAGCGCGATCGCCGAGGAAAAGCGCACCTGCCGCAGCGCGTTCAGAAACAGCAGCGCGAAAATGACGGCGAACACGACCGCCGTGCGCGCAAGCGCCGGGACACTGACGGAGAACGCGAACGTCACGCCGCTTTGCAGGAGCTTCAAAAGCGCCAGCTCCACGAGCTTGGACAGCAGCACGCCCAGTGCCAGCCCCGCCGCCAGCGCGATGAGGGCGGTGATGAGCGTCTCCCAGAATAAGATCACGCCGATGTGGCGCTTTTCCATGCCGAGAATGTTATAAAGCCCAAATTCCTTTTTGCGCCGGCGGATAAGAAAGGCGTTCGTGTAAAACAGAAAGATGCAGGAAAACACCGCGATGACCCAGCTGCCGAAGCCCATCGCCATGCACGCCGTGGTGCCGCCGCGCGCGGACTCGACGAGCGGGCTTTGGGAGAGGAATGTGATGATGTAGAGCATGGCGACCATGCCGATGCAGGCGAGGATGTAGGGCGTGTACAGGCGCTTGTTTTTGCGGATGCCGTCCATCGCCAGCTTTGGGAAAAATTCCAGCTTCATGCCCGCTCACCGCCTGTCGTCAGCATGGTCAGCGTTTCGGCGATCTTCTGGTAGAACTGCTCGTTCGTCGCTTCGCCGCGGTAGAGCTGGTGGAACACCTCGCCGTCCTTGATGAACAGCACGCGCCCGGCGGTGCTTGCCGCCTTGACGGAGTGTGTCACCATGAGGATGGTCTGCCCCTGCCGATTCAGCTCGCCGAAGAGGTACAGCAGCTCGTCCGTCGCGTGCGAGTCGAGCGCACCCGTCGGCTCATCCGCCAGCAGGAGCTTCGGCTGCGTGATGATCGCCCGGGCGACCGCCGCGCGCTGCTTCTGCCCGCCGGAGACCTCGTAGGGGTACTTTTTGAGCAGATCCGCGATGCCGAGCTGCCCGGCGACGGTGCGCAGGCGCTGGTTCATCTCCAGATACGGCATCCCCGCCAGCACGAGCGGCAGATAGATGTTATCCTCCAGCGTAAATGTGTCCAGCAGGTTGAACTCCTGAAACACGAACCCCAGATGCTCGCGCCGGAACGCGCTGGCGGCGGCGTCGCCGACTGCGGCGAGGTCCTGCCCGTCCAGCACGACGCTGCCTGCCGTGGGGCGGTCGAGCGCGGCGAGGATGTTGAGGAGCGTCGTCTTGCCAGACCCGGATTCCCCCATAATGGCGACATATTCGCCCGGCTCGACCGTAAAATTCACATTTTTGAGCGCCTCGACCTTACTGCTGCCGAGACGGCTGGAATAGACCTTTTTGAGTCCTTTGACTTCCAGGATCATGATGATAGCCTCCTATGTTCAGCTTTTGAGTAACCGACGATCAGCGGTTACTCCTGAATTACGGCTATGATTATACCGGGGGCGGAGACTGCGCGCCATGCGATCGGCTTACAGTTTTCGCCCCCGGTCTTACAGTTTTGTCACTCCGCGCGCCCCGGCGCGTCCGGCAGAGTCAGATACACCGTTGTGCCTGTGCCGAGCTTGGACTCCGCGCGGATAGGAATATTCAGTGCCGCACAGATGCGGCGGCAGAGGTACAGCCCCAGTCCGCTCGCGCTCTGCTCCGCGCGCCCGGCGGCGCCGGTGAAGCCCTTGTCAAAAATGCGCGGCAGATCCTCCGGCGCGATGCCGATGCCGGTGTCGGCGATGCACAGCGTGCGCCCGTTTTGCAGAAAAATGCAAATAGACCCCGCACGGGTATACTTGAGCGCGTTGGAGAGAAGCTGCTCCAGCACGAACGTGAGCCATTTTTCATCCGTCACGACGGAAAGCTCCACCGGCTCGTACTCCAGCCGCAGCTTTCGCAGGATGAACTCACCCGAAAAGCGCCGCACCGCCTGCCGAATGATGGGGTCGAGCGGCTGCGTGCGGAAGGCATAGTCCGTCTCGTCCGAGTCCAGCCGCAGATACGTCATCGCCATCTGCACATACTGCTCGATGCGAAGAAGCTCCGACGAAATGCTGCGCGCCAGCGGCTGATCCTCGCACTGGAGCGTCAGACGCATGGCGGCGATGGGCGTTTTGATCTGGTGCGCCCAGACGGTGTAATAGTCGATCATCTGGCTGTAGCGCGTCTGCGCCGCCGCGCGCTCTTCGGCAAACTGCCGCCGCAGCGCCTCTAAAAGCGCCTGATAGCACGCCTCTTCGGGCGTCCCAGCCGGGGGCAGGTCAGCGGGCTGCGCCGCGTCCGCGTTCTGCGGCAGCGTGAGCAGGCGGCATTTTCTGCGCACGCGAAGAATGTCCAGCACGCAGAACACCGCGCCGAGCGCCGCGCACAGCGCCGCCGGATACCAAACCGCCCGCAGCGGCAGCCCGTAGAGATAGAACGACGCCGCAAAGATCAGCACGCACAGCGCGCCGCAGGTCAAAACGCGCGACCGCGCGCGAAGATACGCAAAAAACTCCTTCATACGCGCCCCTTACCCGATGAGATAGCCCGCGCCGATGCGCGTTGTGATAAAGTCATGCAGCCCCGCCGCGTCCAGCTTTTTGCGCAGCCTGCCGACGTTGACGTTCAGCGTGTTTTCGTCCACGAATGCGTCCGTCTGCCAGAGCTGCTCCATGAGCTTTTCGCGGCTGACGACCGTGCCCTTGCCGCGCATGAGGCACAGCAGGATGCGGTATTCGTTTTTCGTCAGCGGGACGGTCTTGCCGTTGTACGTCAGCGTCTGCTCGCCCGTATGCAGAAGCGCCCCGCGATGCTCCAGCACCGGCGCGCTGGCGGCAAAGTCATACGCCCGGCGCAAAAGCGCCTGCACCTTTGCCATCAAGACGTCCAGATCAAATGGCTTGGCGATAAAATCGTCCGCGCCCATATTCATCGCCATCACGATATTCAGGTTATCCGCCGCCGAGGAGAGAAACAGGATCGGCACGTTTGAAACGCGGCGAATTTCGCTGCACCAGTGGTAGCCGTTAAAAAACGGCAGAGAAATATCCAGCAGCACGATATGCGGCTGTACGGCGGCGAACGACGCCATCACGTCATGCAGGTCCTCCGCCTGCGTGACCTCCAAGTCCCACGACCCCGCTGCGCGGCGGATCGCCTCGGCAATGCCGGCGTCGTCCTCCACGATGAGTGCCCGGTACATAACATCCCCTCCTTTGATGCCCCTATTCTATAGAACTGTGTGCCCGCTGTCAATTGCGGTGGGACAGTTCGGCAAATTTGTCCATGTACATTTCCAGATTATTCTGATATACTGGTTTTACATATAATGAAGGAGGGTTATCATGCAGCATCCGTTCATCCTTTCGTGCGGCTCGACCATCGACGTGCCGTATTCCTATGCGCAGGCGCGCGACCTGTCCGTGATCTTCTATACCTACCGCATCGGCGAGCAGGAATATGTGGACGATATGGGGCGAGACCCCGAGGCGCTGCCGCGGTTCTATGAGCTCATCAAGGAGCATATGCCGCAGACCTCGCAAATTAACGTCTATGCCTATAACGAATATTTTGACAAGCTCTTGCAGCAGGGCGACGTGCTGCATATCGCGTTCGGCTCGGGGATGTCCAGCTCCGTGCAGAACGCCATGCTCGCCGCCGACAGCCTGCGCGAAAAATATCCCGACCGCAAGCTCGTGGTGATCGACTCGCTGTGCAGCTCGTCCGGCTACGGTCTGCTGGTGGACGGCGCTGCCGACCTGCGCGACGCGGGCAAGTCTCTGGATGAAGTGGCGCAGTGGGTGCTGGAAAACCGCAACAGGGTGCACCACCAGTTTTACTCCACCGACCTCAAGTATTTCCGCCGCGGCGGGCGCGTGTCAGGACCGGCGGCGGCGATCGGCGCGATCCTCAACATCTGCCCGATCATGCGCCTGAACGACGAGGGCAGGATCATCGCGTATGACAAGGTGCGCGGACGTCAGAACGCCATCCGCCGCACGCTCGACACCATGGAAAAGCACGCACAGGGCGGAAAAGACTACGACCAGAAGTGCTGGATCTGCCACTCCAACAGCCTTGCTGACGCCGAGGCGACGCAGGCTGCCATCCGCGAGCGCTTCCCGAAGGCGAAGGAGCTGCGCATCTGCGACATTGGCACGATCATCGGCTCGCACGCGGGCCCGGGCACAGTGGCGGTGTTCTTCTTCGGCGACGAACGCACAGCCGAAAATCCCAAATAAAGATGACCCCGGCGGCGCTGAACAGCGCCGCCGGGATTTTCTCTGTATTACTGAATGTGAACGTGGTTGTTGATGTGGTCGATGCAGTAGCAGTAGTAGCCGTTGCACTTGGAGCAGTAGCGGAACTCCAGATTCGGGTATTCGGTGTCCGTTCTGCCGCAGACGGTGCATTTGTGGCGGTACGGACGCTCGCCGGTGCGGCTCTGGTAGCTGCTTGCCCAGCCTGCTGTGGGCTTGGGGCGCGGTCTGTGCGGGGTATGCGCGCGCCACGACGGCGGGAAGAGCACCGAAATGCCGCTGCCGAAGAACAGAAAGTAGTTTGCCAGCGGTACGAGCGGCATGAGCCACGCGAAGGACAAAAAGCCGAACGACAGCAGGTAGCGCACCACGTTCAGCGCCGTCAGTGCGAGGTACACAAGCGCCATGTACTTGAACTTGATGGGGATGAAGAACATCAGCAGCACCCGCGCCTCCGGCGCGATGGTCGCCACGGCGAGGAAGAGGCTCAGGTTCAGCGCGCCGGCGCTTGCGCCGTAGCCGATGATCAGCGCGACGATGTCGGTCATCAGCACGCCCGTGAGATAGTAGAGGTTAAAGCGCAGCGTGCCCCAGGACTCCTCCAGTATTTTGCCGAACTGGCTGTAGCACAGCAGCGTCACGAGCGCGAGGAACATATAATAGCCCGTGCCGCTCTCCGCCAGATAGGTGAGCACATAAGTAAACAGCCGCCAGATCTGCCCGTGCAAAATCGCGCTGCGGGAGAAGCACAGGTAGGAATAGACCACCTGGCTCGGGTCGATCCGGGTGAGCACATACACGGCGAGGTTGCCGATGGCGAGCACCAGCATGAGATTGCGGATACCGCTCGTGCGGTGCTTCAGACAAAAGCGGTCAAAGCGCCGCCTGAGATCTTTCATAGCTTCATCTCCTAACTGCTAACTGCGTGTTATTGTACAGACGCGGGGCGGAAAAATCTTCAATAATCTGTGAACAGTATAGCCAAAAAATCTTTTGCGCAAACCGGCAAATGGTGTTGACAAATGCGAAAAATAGCCTATAATAGGGATGCTAACTGAATAGCCTTATCAAGAGTGGCGGAGGGAACGGCCCGATGAAGCCCGGCAACCTGCAATGCAAGGTGCCAAATCCGGCGAAGTGATCGAAAGATGAGGGAATGGATCTCAAACGCTTTGCCGCCGGCAGAGCGTTTTTTCATATCCCCGCGCAAAGGGTAACCGCTGATGGCTCTTGTCGATTGGATCATCGGTTACTGACGAAAGGAGTATTTTTATGAACAAGGAACGCAGAATTTTTACCTCGGAATCCGTTACGGAGGGGCATCCCGATAAGGTCTGCGACCAGATCTCCGACGGCGTGCTGGATGCCATCCTGGAAAAAGACCCGATGGCGCGCGTGGCGTGCGAGTGCGCCACCACAACGGGGCTCGTGCTCGTGATGGGCGAGATCACCACGAACTGCTATGTGGACATCGCGGGCATCGCCCGCAAGACCATTGAGGACATCGGCTACAACAACGCCGAGTGCGGCTTTGACGGACGCAGCTGCGCCGTGCTCACCGCCATCGACAAGCAGTCGGAGGACATCGCCATGGGCGTTGACAGCTCGTATGACGATGCCGCGCAGACCGGCGCGGGCGATCAGGGCATGATGTTCGGCTTCGCCTGCCGCGAAACGAAGGAGCTTATGCCCGCGCCTATCTCCTATGCGCACAATCTGACCCGCGCGCTCAGCCAGTGCCGCCGCACCGGCACGCTCGGCTGGCTGCGGCCCGACGGCAAGAGCCAGGTGTCGGTGGAATACGCGCCCGACGGATCGGTCGCGCGGATCGACACCGTGGTCGTCTCCACGCAGCATTCGCCGGATGTGTCCATCGAGGAGCTGCGTGAGGGCATCGTGGAAGAGGTCATCAAGCCGAATCTTCCTTCACGTCTGCTGGACGCGGATACAAAGTTCCTCGTGAACCCTACGGGGCGGTTCGTCATCGGCGGACCTGTGGGTGACTCGGGGCTCACGGGGCGCAAGATCATCGTGGACACCTACGGCGGCTATGCCGCGCACGGCGGCGGCGCGTTCTCCGGCAAAGACCCGACGAAGGTCGATCGCAGCGCGGCGTACATGGCGCGCTACATCGCCAAGAACATCGTCGCCGCGGGGCTGGCGGACAAATGCCAGATCGAGCTGGCGTACGCCATTGGCGTGGCACAGCCGGTGTCGGTGCTGGTTGAGTCGTTCGGCACGGGGCGGCTGCCCGACGCCGAGCTGGGGCTGCTCGTGCGCAAGTGCTTTGACCTGCGCCCGGCGGAGATCATCCGCAAGCTGGATCTGCGCCGCCCGATCTACCGTCAGACCGCCGCGTTCGGTCATTTCGGCCGCACCGACCTCGATCTGCCGTGGGAAAAGCTCGACAGCACGGAGCTGCTGCTCAAAAACGCGTAACTTACAAAGCCGGAAGGGACAAGCGTCCTTCCGGCTTTTTGGACATTTGCCCGCAAATGACCCTTGTCAGAATGCAAAAAATGCGGTATCCTATGGCTGAATTTGAACAGATTATAAGGAGGGGGAACGCCTGTGAGCACACAAACGGGGCAGAAGCCGTCGTTTATGATCAAGCTCTCCACGTTTATCGTGGATAAGCGCAATCTGGTGTTTCTGATCGTCATTATTGCGCTCATTTTTTCGTTCTTTTCGAGCAGCTGGGTCACGGTCGAGGACGACCTGACGACCTATCTGCCGGCGGATTCGGAGACGCGGCGGGGTCTGGACGTGATGGAGGATCAGTTCACGACCTACGGCACGGCGGATGTGATGGTGGCGAACATCACCTATGCGGACGCCGAGGCGCTGAGCGACCGGCTCGCGGACATCGACGGTGTGCAGAGCGTGTCGTTTGACGATACGTCCGACCACTACGCCGACGCGTCGGCGCTGTTTTCGGTGACGTTTGATTACGACGAAAAAGACGACCGCTGCCTGGATGCTCTGGCGGAGGTCAAGCAGACGCTGAGCGGGCGCGATGTATATGTGTCCACCGAGCTTGGCAACGCCAAAAAGGAGACCATCGAGCGCGAGGTCAACATCATTATGATCTACGTTGCCGTGATCGTGGTGACGGTGCTGCTGCTGACCTCGCAGACCTACGGCGAAGTGCCGGTGCTGCTCATTACATTCGTGACCGCCATGATCCTCAATAAGGGCTGCAATTTCCTGCTCGGCACGATCTCGTTCGTGTCAAACTCTGTGACGAGCATTTTGCAGCTGGCGCTGAGTCTGGACTATGCGGTCATCTTGTGCAACCGCTTTAAGGAGGAGCACCGGCTGCTGCCGGTGCGCGAGGCGGCGATCGTGGCGCTGAGCAAAGCCATCCCCGAGATCGGCGCGAGCTCGCTGACCACGGTGGGCGGTCTTGCAGCAATGCTGTTCATGCAGTTCAAGATCGGTCCTGACATGGGCATCTGCCTCATCAAGGCGATCTTGTTCGCGCTGCTGTCCGTGTTTCTCATCATGCCGGGGCTTCTTGTGCTGTTTGGACCGCTGATCGAAAAAACACGCCACAGAGACTTTGTACCGAAGATCCCGTTTGTGGGCAAGATCGACTACGCCACGCGCTTTATCGTGCCGGTGGTGTTCGTGGTGCTGGCGGTTTTGGGTCTGCACTTTTCCAACAACTGCCCCTATGCCTACGGCTACAGCACCCTGAAAACGCCCAAGCTCAACCAGACGCAGATCGCCGAGAACATGGTAAAGGAGCATTTCGGCTCGTCCAACATGGTGGCGCTGGTCGTCCCGGCGGGCGATTATGAGACGGAGGCGCGGCTGCTGTCGGACCTCGAGGGCTACGAGCAGGTCGATCACACGATGGGGCTTGCCAACGTGGAGGCGATGGACGGCTATATGCTCGCCGACAAGCTGACGCCGCGGCAGTTTTCCGAGCTTGCGGGGCTGGATTATGAGGCGGCGCAGCTTGTGTATGCCGCCTATGCCGCCAGTCAGGAGCAATATGGGCAGATGCTCGGCAATCTTGCGACCTATCGCGTGCCGCTCATTGATATGTTCCTGTTTGTCTGCGATAAGGTCGATGAAGGGCTCGTGACACTCGACGACGAGCAGACCAAAACACTCAATGACGCGGCAAAACAGATGCGCAGCGCGCAGGCGCAGCTCTGCGGTACGGAGTATGACCGAATGTTGGTGTATCTCACGCTGCCTGTGAGCGGCGACGAGACGTATCGGTTTACCGACGAGATCCGGGACCTTGCGCAGAGCTACTACCCCGACGGACAGGTGCTGGTGTGCGGCGAATCGACGAACGAATACGACTTTGAAAAATCCTTTGCGCGCGACAATACGGTCGTGAGCGTGGTGTCCATCCTGATCGTTCTGGTGGTGCTGCTGTTCACGTTCAAGTCCGCAGGGATGCCGGTTTTGCTGATCCTGGTCATTCAGGGCAGCATCTGGATCAACTTTTCCGTGCCGACGCTGACGAAAACAGGGCTGTTCTTTATGAGCTATCTGGTGGTCAGCTCCATCCAGATGGGCGCGAATATCGACTACGCCATCGTCATTGCCAGCCGTTATCAGGAGCTCAAGCAGCAGATGCCGCACAAGCAGGCGATGATCGAGACGCTGAACTTTGCGTTCCCTACCATCATCACCTCCGGCACAATCCTGGCGACTGCCGGTATCCTCATCGGACAGATGACGTCCGAGGCGACGATCGTCGGCATCGGGCAGAGTTTGGGGCGCGGCACGATCCTCTCGATGTTCCTGGTGCTGTTCGTGCTGCCGCAGATCCTGCTCATCGGCGGCGACGTTGTGGATAAAACGTCGTTCAGTATGCCCAAGGCGGCGCTGCGGCGCAAGGAGGGCAGCGGACGCGTGTATGTGGACGGACTGGTCAGCGGCGAGATCCACGGCACGGTCAGCGGCATCCTGCGCGCAACAGTGGACGGCACGGTCGATCTGCGCGTGATCTCCGGCAATGTGGAGGCGCTGGACCGCGCCCGGCTGCCGGAGGGCGAGGATTCGCCCGGAGACAGTTCGGATGAAAATAATCAGGAAGGGGAGGGAAGCGGCGATGAAAATGCGTAATATCACCCGGCGTGCCGGGGCGGTCATGCTGATGCTGGCGCTGCTTTTGACCCTGTGCCCGGCGGGGCTCGCGGCGGAGCGCGAGGTACGCATCGGAAGCG
>CALACZ010000176.1 GCA_937890735.1 uncultured Bacillota bacterium | reverse complement strand
TTGACGCAGTGCATATGATTCCTCCTGAAAATAAAATAGGAATGATTCTTGTTTTTATCTTAGCATAGACGGCTGCGAATTACAAGCCCTTTTCGTAAATTGACGAGCCGCGCCGGAACATAAACTCTGCGCGCGGCGCGGTGTGGGTCTTTTCAAACGAGAAGCCGTATCTTCGTTACGGTCCGCCGAGGATATAGCGCCCCTCGGACGTGCCGCAGCGGATGTAGATGGTGGTGTCGGCGAGCGCCGTGCCGCAGACGATCGTGCCGTCCTGCCGGATGGTGAGCGGGCAGCTTCCGGGGCTGGTGTTCTGCACGGTGAACTGCGAAGCGCTCTGGCGCACACCGCCCAGATACACGGTGATGGTCTGCCCGGCTTCGATCGGACCGAAGCGGTAGCCCGGCTCGATGGTAAAGCCGCGGTAGTAGATGCACAGCCCGGGAATATCGGCGGGGGTGATATACTCGTCGCTCGCGCCGTCAAACGCCCAGGCGGGGATGCTGCTCTGCGCGAGCGTGACCGTGTCGTCAAAGAACGGGTGATCGGCAAACGCCGGGCAGGATGCGCGCCATGCGTCGTCCTGATAGAGGATCTCGGCGTCATAGCGGTACGAGGCGGCGGTAAAATAACACGCCTGCTCCGCCTTCTGGTCGAGCATTGCCAGCGGCAGGTGCATCCGATACGCCCCGCGGTCGAGGACGATGGTGTGGATGGCACGATCCTGCATATTGAGCTTGCGGGCGCGGTCGGCGATGCCCCTGGCGGAGCTCACCTGCCAGCAGCTGGTGTCGTTCGGCCGCCACTGCCCGGCAATGACGCTTTCATAGTCGAACGTGACATATTCGTTTCCGATCTGATAGAAGTTGATGATGTGCCCGCCGGAGGCGCGGCTCGTGTTGGTGTCATACTCGCCCCAGAGGACGTAGCCGGTGTCGGTGTAGTCGTTCTCAAGAATATAGCGCGTGAGATTGGACACCGCGCCGCAGCTCGGGCAGCTCGTGGCGAGCGCCCCGGCGGCGGATTTGTTGACCGCCCAGTCATAGCCGCCGTTATGAAAGTGAATGTCGTCCTTCCAGACGGGCGCTTTGCCGTAGCCGGTCTCCACAAGGTACTGGATCATATCCGGCACGGTGCAGATGGCGTCTTTTAACTGGTCGAGCGTATAGCCGCTCATGGCGCGGATCTGTGCCTGCGAATACTGCGGTCTGCCGAGTATGGCGGGCAGATCCAGCTCATCGAGGTAGCTCGCGTAGCCGGGTGCGGCGACGGAGGTGTCGCGCGCTTTTGCCTCACCGGCAAGTGTTCGGAGCGACTGCGCAAGCTCGTCCGGCAGGGCTTTGCCGAAGATGTTTTCATAGAGCGTTTTGCCGTTTTTGCACGCCGCCCGCAGCGCGCAGGCGGAGACGAGCGCCGCATCGCCGCGCAGGAATGTGCTCTCCGCGCGGTACTGCCCGTGCGTGACGCCGAGCCGGTCGGTCAGCGCCCATGCCGCGTCCCACGAAAAATCCGTGCCGGACGCATAGCCCATCGCACGCAGGACGAATGTGAGGTACTGCGCCGCCGTCACGGCACTGTCAGAGCCGAACCGGCCGCCGCCTACGCCGTTCGTCAGACCCGCGTCATACGCGTAGCCGACGGTCTGCGCCGCCCAGTCCGGCACGTCGGAAAACGGCAGCTCGCGTTCCTTTGCCAGCTCTTCGCCGCCTACGCCCAGCAGCCGCACGAGCATCGTCACCGCCTCGGCGCGCGTGGCGGCGCGGTCGAGGGCAAAGTTCGGCGTGCCGTCGGCGTTTTTGCCCGTACCCTTCATCAGCCCCAGAGAATACAGCGTCTGCGCGGCGATGCTCTGCGCATCGTCCGCCGCCAGCGCACACGGCGCAAGGCAGGCGAGCAGCGCCAGCGCGAGCAGCATGGATACGATCCTGCGTTTCATAAAATGATCCTCCCCGTTCTTTTCCTGTCAGACCCAGTATAGCGCGCGGCGGGGCGCAATGCAAGGCGCGGGGACTTTTTTATTGTTTG
>CALACZ010000175.1 GCA_937890735.1 uncultured Bacillota bacterium | reverse complement strand
ATATTGCCGCCGGTCTCCAGCGTTTTATCGTCCAGCAGCGTCAGCTTTTCGGCAAGCAGGCGGGCGAAGCCGGAGACGATGGCGGACGCGGCGATCAGCTCCTCCGTCTGCGCGACGCTCGTCTCGCTCGGCTCGGCATGGTCCAGGATCTGGTCGCTCGCCTGCCGGACCTGGCGGACAAAATACGTCGCCGTGCGGTTATGCTGCGCCGCGTAGGACTCATACGCCTCCCGCACCGCGCCCTCTTCCGCCGACGGCGGCAGCAGCTTCTGCACCATCGTCATGCTCAGGCTCTGCTTGAGCGTGCAGATCATGATGAGGTACGCGATGTGCACGCGGTAATAGCGCTTGCGGTCCGGCGGCGGCAGAATGCCCCGGCGGACATAATTGTTGATCGCCGCGCCGGTGATGACCTGCTCGTCCTTCAGCTCCGGCGGCATATAATCCAGGTAGTCCTTGAGCAGCTCCACGACCTGCTCCATATACAGCCCCATATTCGGGATCGCCTCCCACGCCGGCAGGCGGAAGCGCAGCAGATATTTTTCCCAGCGGCGCAGCTTCGCCGCGATGAGTTCCTTGCAGTATGCCATCCGATCCTCTCCCCTCTGTGGGCTATCATACCACACGCGCGGCAAAAACGCAAAGGAAAATTGTCAATATGAACGGTTGACTTTGCCATACGGATGTGTTAATCTAATCAGGCAGATTAGATAAAGGAGTCATTTTGACTATGTTTACAATACTGACCGACACATCCTCCAACCTGAGCTTCGCGCTGCTGCAAAAGCGGAACATCGGCTGCATTCCGCTGACCTTTCTGGTGAACGGGCAGGAGCAGATGAGTCTGGACGATACATTCGACGGCGAGACGTATTACGACGCCATCCGCGCCGGGGCGAAGGTCACGACCTCGCAGATCACGCCGCAGCGCTGCATCGACGTCATGCGCCCGCTGCTGGAAGAGGGGCAGGACATTCTGTACGTCGGGATGTCCTCCGGCATCAGCGGGTCGTTTGCCTCTGCGCAGATGGCGGCTGCGGAGCTGCGCGAGATGTTCCCGCAGCGCAGGATCGAGCTGGTCGATACGCTCAGCGCGTCGCTGGGCGAGGGGCTGCTGGTGCTCTATGCCGCCGACCTGCGCGACCGCGGCGTGAGCCTTGCGGAGACGGCGCAGGCGCTCGAGCGCCGGAAATATCGGATGTGTCAGGTCTTTTCGGTGGACGACCTCAAATATCTGCGCGCGACGGGGCGGCTGTCGGCGGTCAAGACGGTCATCGCGTCCGTTTTGCAGCTCAAGCCGCTGCTCAAGGGCGACCGTGAGGGCAAGATCGTCCTGTTTTCCAAGGTGCGCGGCAAAAACGCCGTCGTGCCCGCGCTGGCGCGGGAGTATGCGCGCTCGGTCGTGGACGCGGAGCATCAGACCATTGGCATCGCGCACGCGGGCTGCCCCGAGCAGGCAGAGGCGCTGGCGGAGCTGCTGCGGCAGGCGAACGCGCCGAAGGACATCCTCATCGCCTGCTACGAGCCTGTGACCGGCGCGCACGTCGGTCCGGGGGCGCTGGCGCTGTTTTTCCTGGGAGAAGAGAGCTTTCGCGGCTGAAGCAGCCGCCGAATCGACCGTCTGCGGGTTTCGGCAGATCTTTTGCCGATCACTCTTGCCAATCGAATCAGCGGTTACCGAAATTAAGAATTTCTTCAAGGTTCGTTTACAATCCGTTCACCACCGCGCGCCGGAAATCCTGTATGCTTAGACCATCAAAGGACATCGGTTCTCGAGAGCGCTTGAGAACAGGCAGCGGTGAACTTTGAACCGTGTTCGTCATTTTCTCTTTCTCTTTTCTCTCTCTTCAAAACAAAAACCGGGCGGAACGATTCCGCCCGGTTTTTGCGTGCTTATTGCGGAAAACAGGTGATCCGGCGTAACGTAAGGGCGGGCTTCGCCCATTTTTTAAGGATTCAGCCGCACCGCCGCGCTTGTGCTGCGGAACGATACGCATCCGTAGGGACGGACAGAGCTCGTCCGCCCCTACGGGGGCATACCATTTCGCCTTGGTGCAGTCAAATTTGCAGCATTGTACCGCGCGGGCGGGGCAGAGCCCCCTGCGTTACGACGAAACGCGGTGCTGCCCAGAATGCGCAACTTCCGATCCCTTCCGTCGCCCCGTCGCCTTCGGCGGCAGCGTCTCGCTGCGGCTCGGTCACGGCGTGGGTCTGACAGCGCACCGGGCTGTCATTCAGCACGCCGCCGCTTCGCTGCCTTGGTCACCAAGGGAAGGCTCTCTTTCCTAAATTATATACTTTTTCCACAACCGGGGCTGGAAATATGCTTTCTCGTCTGGTATAATTTTTCCGGGTGATTGAAATTGGAAACGATCTTACTGGCATTTGACATCGGCACGAGCGGGCTGAAGGCTTCGCTGGTGGACGAACATCTCAATATTCTCCGCAATGTGACCACGACCTATCCCACGCACCACCATCCCGACGGCGGCTGCGAGCAGGACGCCTATGACTGGTGGATGAGCGCGGTGCGCGCGATGCTCATGCTGCGCGAGCTGGCGCCTGAATATGTCAAGCGCGTGGACGCCATCGGCATCTCCGGGCATATGCTCGCGTGCCTGCCGATGGACAAGGACGGTCAGGCGCTGCGCCCGGCAATGATCCATGCCGACACGCGGGCGCTTGCGATCTCCAACCGTCTGCGCGGCATCTACGGGCGCGACTATTTTTACAACATCACAGGAAACGTCCTCAGCCCCTCGTCCACACTGTGCAAGGTGCTCTGGGTCAAGGAGCATGAGCCGGAGCTGTACGCCAAAACGGAGCGGTTCTTACAGGTGAAGGACTATCTGGTCTACCGCCTGACGGGCAATATGGACTCCACCGACCTCTCCGACGCCTCGCACGCGATGCTCATGAACCTGCACACGCGGCAGTATGATCGCGAACTGTTTGATAACGTCGGCATGGATCTTGAAAAATTCCCCGCCATCCACGCCGGCTGCGAGATCGCGGGCAGGCTGACGGAGGAGGCGGCATACCACCTCGGGCTGCGCGCGGGCATTCCCGTGTCGGTCGGCGGGGGTGACGGCGCGTGCGCAAACGTCGGCGCGGGTGTGGTCGAGCCGGGACATTTCTATCTCAGCCTCGGCACGACCGCATGGATCGCCGGTCCGATGGAAAAGCCGTTCCTCGACCCGCAGCACCGCGTGTTCCATATGTACACGATGGACGGACACGGCTGCAACGTGTTCGGCACGATGCAGTGCGCGGGGCGCTCCATCTCGTGGGCGCAGGAGCTTTTGGGCTACAGTTCCCCGCGCGCGATGGACGCGGCGGCGGAGACCGTCGCCCCCGGCGCGGGCGGGCTCATCTACCTGCCGTATCTGGAGGGCGAGCGCTCGCCGGTGTTCGACGCGAAGGCGCGCGGCGTCTTTTTCGGCATGAACACGATGCACAAGCGCGAGCATTTTGCCCGCGCCGTACTGGAGGGCACGGGCTGCGGTCTTGCGCAGATCCTCTCCGCGTTCCGCGAGCGCGAGCCGATCGAGTCGCTGCGCATCATCGGCGGCGGGGCAAAATCGCCGGTGTGGAAGCAGATCATCGCCGATCTGTGCGATGTGCGGCTGCTGGAGCTGTCCACGTTCTCCGACAGCGCCACGTCCATGGGCGCGGCAGCGGCGGCAGGCGTCGGCATTGGGCTGTACCCCGACCTTGCCGCGGCGGTGGCGCACATCCAGACCACCGGCGCGACCGAGCCGCAGGCGCACCCGGAATACGAGCTGACCAAAAAGAAATACGGGATGCTCTACCCCAGCCTGGTGGACGTGTTCCGTACATAAAGATTTCCGCCCGGAACGAGCCGTTCCGGGCGGTTTTTACGCAAAAACCGGGCGGTCATTCGACCGCCCGGAGTATTTTTACAGGAATTTTGCGATGTAGCCCGGGGCGTTATCGGGGTCGCCCGGGATGGTGAAGGTGAAGCGCACGCCGTTTGCCTGCGCGAACTGGTCGCACCAGTTCAGGAATGTCTCCGTCTGCGCGGGATCGTCGCAATGCGAGACCTTATAGAGGTTGTCGATGAAAATGTGCGTGATGTCAAAGTTGCCCGCGTGCAGCCCACTGATAAAGCCCTTGAGAAATACATAGCTGCCGAGCATATATTCGCCTGCGTCAACCAGACGGACACGGTGGTCCAGGTCAAACCGCAGCGTGTGACCCTTTTCAATGCAGACCATGCTGCCGGATTCGTTTTTCAGCGCCTCGTGGACCGAGTCGATCAATTGCTTTGTCTTGCCGGAGCCTTGCAGCCCGGTGATGATATGAACCATGGGACGTTCCTCCTTTTGCCGCGTAGGTTTCTCTACACGCCCATTCTAACAGCTTTTTCCCGAAAAGACAAGAGCGGAATTGTGCAATTTATGCTTCCGTTTCCTCTGTTTTGCCGAGCGCCCGCGCCGCGTCCTCGCGCGCAGGGAACGTCACGGGCGTGAACGGATCGACGCCGTCCGCCAGCGCGCAGATCGCACTGCTGAGCTCCAGAAAGTAAAACAGCTCGCCCAGATGGTATGCGTCCACCTGCTCCAGCTCCAGAACGGCGATGGGCACATCCCGCTCCGCCTGCGCGGCACACAGCGCCTCAAATCCGGCACGCTCGACCTCTTCCAGCGTCCGCCCACTGAGGTAGCCCAGACCGTCATAGTCCTTCCAGTCCATTTCGACATTGATGCGCCGCAGTGCGGGTGCGCTGACACGCAGCATCGTCTCAAATACGGGACGCTTGCCCGTGCCGAGCGCGGCGTCGAGCGCATCCTGCTCGCCCGGCAGCTCCATCGGCATCGGCAGAAGTCCCGCGCCGCCCCGGCAGGTGCGCCGCAGCAAAAGCTGCTTCCACCAGCGCAGAAGCCCGGAAAACGCCGGGTCAAACGTGCACAGCGCCTCGCACTGCCGCCCGCGCGCCTCCAAAGCGTGCCGCGCCCCGGCATAGAGCCAGACGGGGTTTTCAAACGCGCGCAGATCGTACTCGCGCCACGCGCCCGCCGCGCCCTCCAGCATATCCAGCGGCTCATAGCCCGCCACCGCCAGCGGCAGCAGCACGGCGGAGGTGAGCGCGCTGTAATCGCCGCCGCGCTCCGTGGGCAGCGGCAGCAGCGTGTAGCCGCCGTCCTGTGCCATGGCAGCCAGCGGGCTGCCGGCGCTCGTGGAGAGGAAAATCCGCCGTTTGGAGTCCGCGCCGTAGCGCCGCTCCATCATCCAGCGGATGGCGCGCGAGGCGATGGCGGGCTCTAATTCGTCGCCGTGGGGGCTGATGATGTGCAGGCAGAAATCCTTGCCGTCCAGGCGATTGCACAGCGCGAGCCACGCCTGCGCCGACAGGTCGCTGCCCGCGAAGATCAGCCGCGTCTGCCCGTCGCCCGCGTCGGGGCAGCAGGCGCGCAGCAGCCCGAGTGCCGCCTGTGCCGCGAGCCACGCGCCGCCCGAGCCGACCACCACGCAGATGCTCCCGCTGCCGCGGATCTGCTCCGCCGCCTTGCGCACCGCGTGGAGCGTGCGCGCCGTCAGCGTGTCGGACTGTCCCAGCCAGCCGAGGAAGGGGCGCTCATTCTCGCGGTTTGCGCGCAGGCGCAGATGCGCGTCAAACAGCGCCTTTTCGCGCCCCAGCAGGTCCGGCAGCGACACGCAGCTCCAGATATTCGACAGCTCCACATTGATCATACGCCCGCTCCTTCTGCCGGTCTGCAAAAACCGGCGTTTTTCTTCAGTATACAACGTTTTGCGCAAAAAGGAAAGAGGCACAAATTGCCGTAACACCATCGGCGGCAGCGCAATACGTCCGTAGAGGTCGATGCCGCGCTCTCCCCGGCAGGATGCAATCAAAAAATTGCACGTATTTCGGAAAAATCGCACAACGTCCTCGCCCCTACGGGGGTGGACTCTCTCGGTCACCTGCGGTGCGAAAACCCCCGCCGGAACTTCCGGCGGGGGTGTCCTGCTTTCCGTTTACTTCTGCTCCGCAACATACAGTCCCACGCGGTTCTGGATGATGCTTGCCACATCGTTCAGCGAGCGCTGACCGGCGAAGTACGCGCCGGCTTCCTCGGTGACGATGTTGTAGATGGCGTCGTTGCTGCCGTTCATGGTGTGGATGCTGTTGTACAGCGCCATCACCTGATCCGCCTGCGCCTGCGACATGGCGTCGATGGAGGACGACTCGCCGTCGTTGCCGTAGTAGGTTGCCTTCGGCTCAACGAGCTTTTCGCCGTTTTCGTCCAGCAGCGGCTGACCGTTCTCATCTGTCTGATACGTCACGGTCATCGCCTCCTGAAGCCGCTCGTTAAAGACCTCGGCGTTGGACGGCAGGCCGTAATACATCCGATCGCGTTGGTAATCCGCCGTGAAGAGCTTGCGCACGAACGACCACGCGGCGTCCACATCCTGGCACGCGGTGGAGATGGCAACGCCGCTTGAGAGCACGAACGAGCTGCCTGTGCCGTCCTGGCTCGGATAGCCGACGAGCGAAATATCCTCGCCCACCGCCGCCAGCGTCCAGAGGTAATCCTCCAGCGCGTAAACGGTGACCGGCATCATGAGCTGCGTGCCGTTTCGCATGGCGGTGTAGCTGTCGGTGTCGTTGGAGTAATCGTAATTCTCCCAGTCGAACGTCTCCGGGAACTCGTTGGCAAACGCCAGCAGATCCTTAAACTCCTGTGAATCGAACGAGCACTTGCCGGTGTTCCAGTCCACAAATTTGTCCATCGCGTTGCCGACGCAGGACTGCAGCACGCTGTCGCGCGTGTAGCCCGTGCCGAACACCGACGCGCCCGGCTGGAGCATATCCATCGCGCTGTGCACGTCGGCGAGCGTCCAGCTCTGGAAGTTGTCGGCGACCTTCTTGAGCACGGCGACCGTGGAGATGGTGAACTCGGAGAACGCCTCATAGAGCTTGCCGTCCACGCTGGCGGCGTCCGCGACGTTCGTCATGAGCTGGTCATAGCTCAGCTCGGGGTCGCTGTCGATCAGCGGCTTGAGATCGACCAGAATGCCCTGCGCGGCGTACTGCTCGATCGGCAGACTGCCGGTCATGAACAGATCGGGCACTTTGCCGGAGAGAATTTCCGTGTTGAGCTTCGTCAGCGCCGACTGATAGCCGTTTTCATCCATGTACTGCGAGTAGTCGTTGATGGTGATGCGCACATCCTGCTGGCTCTTGTTGAACGCCAGGATCTCCTGCCGCAGGTCGTAGTCCATGGTCAGGCAGGCGATGGTGAGCGTTTTGCGCTGCGCAAGCGTCGCGGGATCGACCGGCGATGCCAGCAGCAGGCTGTAGCTCGTCGTACTGTAATCGTCGCTCCAGGTCTGCTCCACGGCGAGGATGCGCCCGTCGGCGAGCGGCTCGAGCTGAGAGATGCTGTTAAAGTCGATGTCGTAGTCCATCCAGTCGAGGACCTTTTCCGACTGCTCCTCCTGCGTGCGGTAGCCGTAGAGCACGCCGGAGTTTTCATAGTAGAAGTCAAACGCCGGGTCGTAGGAAACGTGATAGTTCCAGGCATTATACGGCATATTGATCGCGTCGCCCAGCTCCAGCGTCTTGGGGTCGAGGATGCGCATGGTCTGAGCATTCTCCCCCCAGCTCTGCATCGCAAATTCGCCGCAGAAGGTCGTGGGGCTGCTGTTGCCGTCCACCTCAAGGGTCTTGAGCGTGTTGCCGTCGGCGTCCATGATGACGACGGTCGAGTAGTCCGTCAGATAGACCTGCCCCAGCTCATCGACGAGCAGGATGTCCATGGAGCTGCCGTCGCCGTCCATCGTCTCGGTGGGCAGCGGAACTTCCTTCAAAACCGTGCCGTCGGCGGCGTAGTGATACAGATGCTTCGTTGTCGAACCCTGCACATAGTAGTCGTACTGGTTCTGCGTGTTGGGGTCAAAATTCTCCGGCAGGTCGTATTTGTAGGTGTTCGTGCGGTCGCTGACCCACAGCGAGCCGTCATCGTCCACGCGCAGGAGCACGATGTTCGTATAGCCCTCGTAGCCGTCGGGGACGGTGGGCGCTTTGAACCATTCGAGATGCTCGGACTTGCCCGTGGCGATGTCGATCTTGAACAGCTGCGTTTCGTATGTGGGCGGGACATACTCGCCCTCCGGGGACTTTTCCACGTCGTCCGCGGCGGGTGTTTCCTCCGTGGGCATTTCCGTATCCGTGAGATCCTGCGTCTCGGCGGGCGCTTCCTCCGCCGGCGCGGCGGCTGCCGCGTCCTCCAGCACATCTGCGACCTCATCCGCCGATGCGTCCTCCGCGACCGCCGCCACCTCACGGGCATACTGCTGCGATTCGCCATATTCCAGCGCCGCGTCGCCGCTGCCGGGGTCGGTCATGACGTCCGTGGTGAAGTACATCGCGTCGCCGCTCACGAGCGCCTGCGACAGATAGTCGATGCCCTCACTGAGGTCCAGCGCGACCGTGTCGATCTTCCAGCCGTATTTGGACGTGGTCTGTGCGGTCTGCTTGCCGCCGGACGGGGTCGTGGCACTTGTGCCGCCGGGGTTCGAGGCGTCGCCACCCTTTTTGCTGCACCCGGCAAGCACGCCAAGCAGCATCACCAGCGCGAGCAGCCCCGCGAGAATGCGTTTTTTCATTCCATATTCCTCCGATCTGTCTGTGATGGATGTGTTTGTTCAGCCCATTCTACCACGGCGGCGCGAAAATGAAAAGCCCGCGCGCGCCGTCTTTAGAAATCTTTAAGAAATCCATCTGCATCCAATAAGACGAGAATTTCCGCCGTCGGTTGCAGAAAAAACGGAAAAAGATGAAAAATTTTTCCGCAAACAAAACCGCCGCTTGATTTTCTGCCCCGCGCCTGTTATAATAGTCCGGCGCACGGAGTGGCATTGAAGTGGTTATAACGGTCTTGACTCGAAATCGTGGTCGCTACTCGGTAGCTCCCTGTCCGGAATCCCTTGATTTTACGGGGTTTTTCGGGTATTCTTAACTTAATATTTTTGCTTGTTCTCCCCATCAGTTCTCCCCGTTTTCTGAGGTGCTGATGTTGAGATAAATACGGAGCGGTATCGAAGTGGTCATAACGGGACTGACTCGAAATCAGTTGAACCGCAAGGTTCCGTGGGTTCGAATCCCACCCGCTCC
>CALACZ010000174.1 GCA_937890735.1 uncultured Bacillota bacterium | reverse complement strand
GCCTGCTTCGCCTGCCGCAGGAGCGTCTGCTCCGTCACGCCGCTCTTTTCCGCCGCGTCCGCGCGGATGAGAAAGATCGCCTGCTCAAACAGGTCGCTGTCCGCCGCGCGCACCATAACGACCTGCCGCGTCACGCCCTTGACCATGAACATCCCTCCTCAGGAAATTTTGAGTATTCATGGCAAGTATCGCCAGCGTGGCGGGGGAGTATACCTCATTTCTGCGGAATGTAATCGAGGTCTGCAATGGAATCGTCCTCGTCGATCCAGCTTTGAACGGGGACGACGGAAAATTCCGTCTCTGTATTGCGGATGACTACGCGCTCGATGCCGGCGTTGATGATCATGCGGCGGCACATGGAGCACGACGTCGCGTCGCCGAGAATTTTGCCCGTGGCGGCGTCCTTGCCGACGAGGTAGATCGTCGCGCCGATGCACTCGCGCCGCGAGGCGGAGATGATGGCGTTGGCTTCCGCGTGCACGCTGCGGCATAGCTCATAGCGCTCGCCGCGCGGAATTTGCAGCTTTTCGCGCATACAATAGCCGAGGTCGGAGCAGTTTTTGCGCCCGCGCGGCGCGCCGTTGTAGCCGGTGGCGACGATCTCGTCATTCTGTACGATGATCGCCCCGTAGCAGCGGCGCAGGCACGTTGAGCGCTCCAGAACGGTCTGCGCGATGTCCAGATAATAATTCTCCTTTTCGATCCTCTGCATGGCGCACCTCCGAAAAGACTTTTTTCCAGTATAGCATACGCCGCGCCGCACGGCAACTTGCCGGGCGCGATTTTTTGTGGTAGAATGGTGAAAAAGTTTGGGAAGGGGAGAGGCGCAGTGAAAAAACGGCTGCTTGCGTGCGTGCTGGCGCTGGCGCTGCTGCTGGGGCTGACAACGGGCGCGGCGGGCGCGGCGGACGATCTGTTTTTCGTCGCCGTCAACGACTCCATCCCCCTCACCATCACCGGCGCAAAGCCGTATTACGCCGCAACGGGTCTGTATGTGCCCTACACCGTTTTTGACGCCGAGCCGGGCGGCGTTGCGCAGGCGTATAATGCGGAGGAACAGACGCTCGTGCTCTTTACGCGCGCCAAGCGCCTCGTTTTTGACATCGGCAGGGATCAGATGACCGATGAAAACGGAAATGCCAGCAGCGTGCTCACGATCTACAAAAGCGGGCTTCTGTATGTTCCGCTGTCCGTCTGCGCGGGTCATTTCGGGCTCAGCTACAGTATGCTCACAAGCCAGAGCGGCTGCCCCGTGCTGCGCTTTACCACGGGCAGCGAGCTGTATGACGACGAGATGTTCCTGCAAAAGGCGGAAAATCTGATCTCTTACCGCATCCAGACGCACGAGCAGGAGCAGACGAACAGCGGCAGCCCGCAGACCGGCACGCGCCCGCAGACGCCGGAGGAGGACGAGCCGCAGGAGCTCGTGCCGGTGTATCTGGCGGTCACGAACGCGGCGCAGACGGCGGACGCGCTGAGCGTTTTGCAGGCGCGCGGCCTGCACGCGGCGTTTTTCCTTACGGTGGCGGAGCTGGAGGCAGACCCGCTGCTTGCCTGCCGCATCCTCGCGGCGGGGCATACGCTGGGCTTGACCGTTTCGGAGGATGAGACGGACGTGCAGCAGGCGCTGCACGCGGCAAACGATTCGCTCAGCGCCGTGGTGCACACAAAAACCGTCCTCGCGCTGCTCACGGCGGAGCAGGCGCAGGCGGTCGAGGGCTTCCGCGTGTTCACGCGCCCCGAGGGCGAGACGAGCGCGCAGGAGGCGATCGAAAAAAGTGAGCCGCAGCGCCTGCTCGTCTGCTCGGACGACCTCGCGGGCACACTGGACGATCTGGAGTACGTCGGCGCATCCCCGCAGCTTCTGCGCGAAACGTCGCCGATCGGATAAAATGCGCAAAAAGGCGGAGTTTTCCAAGGAAAACTCCGCCTTTTATTACAGTTATGTTACAATCCTGCCCAAAGCCTTGCATTCGCTGCGCGCTGCCCGTATACTAGCGTCAGATGATAAGGGCACATATGCCCGCAGGACGTCCCGGCACGCCATTTGCTGCGTTATCGTCCTTGACTTGCGACGGCAAGCCTGCGTCCTCTGCCTTGCCAATGACGCGCCGGGACGCCCGGCGGGTCTTTGAGTTTTCCCGGCGCTTTGCCACGGGAAAACCATGTGTGCCCTTGTCAACTGACGCTACAACATATTTCGGAAGGAGGGCTGCGCCATGAAACGCACCGTCAGTATCCTTTTGTTCGTCTGCCTGCTGCTGCTTGCGGCGCTGCCCGCCGGCGCGGCGAGCACCGGGGACTTTACCGATTCCGCTGACATCCGCCATCCGGAGGCGGTGCGGATGCTCACGGACCTGGGGCTGATCTCCGGGTATTCCGACGGCTCGTTCCGCCCCGACGTTCCCGTCACCCGCGCGCAGATCGCCAAGCTCATCGCCCTGCTCAGCACCGAAAGCCCGGCGGTGGCGCAGACGGCGGGCTTTGCCGACGTTGCGGAGGGCAGTTGGGCGCTTTCCTACATTGATTACTGCGCCGAGCAGGGCATCGTCTCCGGCAGCGGCGGGCTGTTCCGCCCGGACGACCCCGTCACGGCTCTGGAGCTGTGCAAAATGCTGCTGGTCGTGCTCGGAAACGATCCCGCGCGCTACACGGGCGCGGGTTGGGACGACCCCGTCCGTGCCGACGCGGAGAGCTGCCATCTGCTGCGCGATTTTTCCGGCAGCGTGAGCGCCGCCGTCACGCGCGAAAATGCGTGCCTGCTCATCCTCAATGCGCTGCAAAACCCCGCCATCCACGGCTTTGATGAGGATGGGAACGCACTGTATGTGCTCGACGAGTTGCGAAATCCGCGTACCTATCTCGAAATTCGCTTTGACGCCGTGCGCTACAGCGGCGTCGTCGCCGCGAACGACGCCGGAAACCTGACCGACGGCGCAGCGCCCGAAGCGGGCATGACCCGCCTGGCAGGCTATAACCGCGACTTTGCCGTCGCCACCGACCGCGCGCTTCTGGGGCGGATGGTGAATATCTACGTCCAAAACGGGCAGGTGCTCGGCGTCCCGTGCGAGGCGCTGGAAGAGACGAGCGACGTGTTCACCCGCGCCGACAATCTGCGCCAGCTGTTGCAGGTCTCGGACTACACCCTCTCCGATACCGCCGCCTACTACTATAACGGCGCGCGGACGGACGGCAGCCTGCTGCAAAGCCTCACCGGCAGTTATACCGTCACCGTGCTGGATTACACCGGCGATTTCGTGATCGACGCCGTGCTGATCTACAGCGAATAAAAAGATGAGAAAATCCCGCCCAGAGGGGCGGGATTTTTCGCGTATTTCGTCGTAACGTAGGGGAGGGGCTTGCCCCTCCCGCGCGGTAAAATGTTGTGGATTTGGATGCACCGATGCGGAATGGAATGCACCCGTAGGGGCGGACGACTCTGTCCGCCCGGCAGGACGCGCTTGCAAAAACGAATGCACCAATGCGAATCCGTACCATGTTTGTAGGGGCCGATGCCCACATCGACCCGCTTGGACGCACCCGCAAAATCGCATGATTTGGGGGTGATTTGCAAATACCATCAAATTTGCGTAGGGGAGGGGTTCTACCCCTTCCGGCGATACGCAATCACGAATATGAAAATTCCCCGGCGCATTCGTACCATGTCGCCGAGGGTGCGTCACATTTCGATGGTTTGTTCTGCGCGGGAGGGGTAGAACCCCTCCCCTACGGCGTGTCGGGAAATATTGCGTTTTTTACGAAACATTGCGGCAAATCTGCGATTGCCCCAGGGGCGGACAGGGTCGTCCGCCCCTACAGGACGTTGTGCGTGGTCGCCGATGGCGCGGTGCAATTTTGTAATTGCACCCTGCCGGGTCGATGTAGGCATCGACCCCTACGGACGTATTACGATGTTGCCGTTCGTTGCACGATTTTGCAGATGCACCGTGCGCGGGAGGGGTAAAAGCCCCTCCCGCGTGTTTTTGCTTTGCTTACACCTTGCACGTCCAGCCAAAGGGATCGGGCTTTGTGCCCCACTGGATGCCGGTCAGCTCGTCGTAGAGCTTTTGCGAAAGCGCGCCGATCTTGCCTTCGTTCACCTTGTAGTCGCGCTCGCCCCAGGCAAGCTCGCCGATGGGGGAGATGACCGCCGCTGTGCCGACGCACCACGCCTCCTCCAGCGCGCCGCTCTTTGCCACGTCAAACAGCTCGTCCACGCTCAGCAGCCGCTCCTCCACCGGGACGCCCCAGCTCTTGAGCAGCTCGATGCAGGACTTTCTCGTCACGCCGCGCAGAATCGAGCCCGTGAGCATCGGGGTGACGACCGTGCCGTTGATCTTGAACATGACGTTCATGCCGCCGCCCTCTTCAACGTATTTGCGCTCCACGCCGTCGAGCCACAGAACCTGAGAAAAGCCTTTTTCGATCGCCTTGTCGCCGGCGCGGTTCGCCGCCGCGTAGTTGCCGCCGCACTTTGCCTCGCCCGTGCCGCCGCGCACGGCGCGCACGTCCTCCGTCTCCACCATGATGGGGACGGGGGTCAGACCGTCCTTAAAATAGCTGCCGGACGGCGAGAGGATGATGACGAACATCGCCTCATGCACGCCGTGCAGCGCCAGCGTCGGATCGGTCGAGAAGAGGAACGGGCGGATGTAGAGCGACGTGCCGGGGTCGTTCGGGACCCAGTCGCGATCCACGTCCACAAGGCTCTTGATTGCCTGCAAGCCGTCGTCGGGGTCGATCTGCGGCAGGCCCAGACGGTCGCACGAGCGGTTCAGGCGCGCCACATTCTCCCACGGGCGGAAGAGCTGCACGCCGCCGTCCGGCGTGCGGTATGCCTTGAGCCCCTCAAAGACCTCCGTGCCGTAATGCAGCACGCTCGCGGCGGGCGAGATGCTGAGCGGTCCGTAGGGCACGATGCGCGCGTCATGCCAGCCCTCATCCCCGGTGTAGTCCATGACAAACATATGATCCGTAAAAACCGAGCCGAAGCCGAGCTGATCGGCGGGCGGCAGCTTGCCGGGATGCGGATTCTTCGTGACTGTGATGTTCATAAAAACGCCTCCTCAAAGGTCTTTCAGATGTTCCATATTCTTGCGGATGCCGTCGCAGCAGCTGTGGAAGGTCTGCTGCTCCTCCGCCGTCAGCGGCAGCTCCACGACCTGCTCCACGCCGTTTGCGCCGAGGATGCACGGCACGCCCGCGAACAGCCCCGTCTCGCCGTATTCGCCGCACAGCTCGGCGCTGGCGGGCAGGATCGCCTTTTCATCGTGCAGTACGATGTATGCCATGCGCGCGGCGGTGGTGGCGATGCCGTATTCGGTGCAGTACTTGCCGGAGAACGTCACCCAGCCGCCGCCGATCGATTCCTTTTGCAGCGCCGGGCGGTCAAAGCGGAAGCGCTCGTCACGCTCCGCCCACACATCCAGCGGCACGCCGCGGAAGCTCACGCACGACCACGGCGCGAATTGCAGATTCCCGTGCTCGCCGAGCATGTAGCAGGTGATGGATTTGTGGTCGATGCCCGTCTGGCGGGCAAGCGCGCTGAGAAGCCGCGAGGTATCCAGCCCCGTGCCCGTGCCGAACACGCGTCCGCGCGGCAGCCCCAGACCGAGCGCCAGCTCGCGCGTAACGATGTCGCAGGGATTGGTGACGTTGATGAGCACGCCGTCAAAGCCGGACTTTTTGATCTTATCCACAAAGCCGCGCACGGCGGGGATGGTAAAGCTCATTTCCGTAACGCGATCATGTGTGCCGCGCAGCAGCTCGATCTTACCCACGCAGTTGACGATCACGTCGCAGCCTCCGAGGTCTGCGAAATCGCCCGCGCGGACCGTCACGCGGTGCGGCAGATACGCCACCGCGTCGCGCAGATCCTGCTCTTCGCTTGCGAGCTTCTGCTCGTTCTGATCGACGAGCACCAGCTCGTCGGCAATGCCCTGCACCGCCAGGCTGTAGGCGACGTGCGCGCCCACATGACCCAGACCGATCACGCCCAAAACTCGTTTCTTCATCATAATAAAACAGCCCTTTCTAACCGAAAATTACAGAATTTCAAATGATCACGCACCGAAATGCGGGAACAGTACGCAGGTATAGAGCATGGCGAGCGCCATGTAGAGAACCAGGATGATCGCAAACGCCTTGAGCGTCTTTTTCATGACCGCGCCCTCGTTGCCGACTTCATCGACGGTCGCGCAGGCGGCGACGGTGTTGTTCGGGCAGATGAGGTTGCCGAGCGATGCGCCCGCGTTCTGACCGGCAAAGATGGTGATGGGGTTCATGCCGAGCGACGCGGCGGCGTCGATGTGCATCTGCGCGAACATGATGTTCGAGCCAAGCCCCGTGCCGGTGATGAACGCGCCGCTCGAGCCGATGAGCACCGCCGCCGCCGGATAGAAGCGACCGACGACCTTGGCAATGTCGGTCGCAAGCAGGTTCATCATGCCGGTGTTGGACGACTGCATGATGTAGGCAACGATCAGGAGGCTGCCCATGGTGATCATGACCGGAGCAACGTTCGAGATGGTGCGGCGGCAGACGTCAAAATACGTCTTGCTTTTGACTCGCAGCGTCACCGCGCCGAGCACGCCGCAAAGAAGAATCACCACGTCCACCCAGACGATATAGCCGAACGTGCACATGACGGCAAAGCCGTTTTTCACGACCGCCGGGAAGCCGTAGCGGATGACGGGCAGCAGCACGAGCATATAGATATACGGTGACATCGCATGGAACGAGCTGTAACGCCGGGCGGCAGCTTCGCTGTGATGCCGGTATTCCTCCGGGGTCTTGACGCCGATGACGCGCACATACAAAACGGACAGGAGCATGGAGATCAGCCCCGTGCCCATCGACGTGACCTCCGCGCCGACGAAATTCGAAAGCGCAAACATCACCAGGCAGGTGCTCACGCCCGCAAACGTGAGGTACGGCACAACGCCCTTGAAGCCCTTTTTGCCGAACGCCATATAGGTCATGATGAACGGGATGACGAGCACGCCGAACATATGGAAGCGCCCGACCATCGCGGCGTTCTGCGCCACGGTCGCAAGCCCCGCGTCCACCAGCGCCGCGCCGCCATTGATGGTGGTCAGCCCCGCGCCGCCCCAGGAGGCGGGCGTCGCGTCGCCGAGCAGCGCAATGGCGACCGACGTGACCGGGTCAAACCCGAGCGCTACCAGAAACGGTGCTGCGATGGCAGCCGGTGCGCCAGCGCCTGCCGCGCCCTCGAGGAAGATGGGCATCAGCATCCCGATCACGATGACCTGCACGCGGCGGTCATCGCTGATGCGGGAAATGGTCGCCTTCACATCCTCGATCGCGCCGGTCTCACGCAGAAGATTCAGGATGACGAACGCGCCGAATACCATCAGTACGATCTTAAAGCCTTCCTTCACGCCCTTCCAGACGAGGGGATCGAACGCGGCGATGTTTTCGGCAAACGTCGCGCCGGTGACATTAAAATAGGTAAATGCCAGGATGAGCGTCCACACCAGCGCCAGCGGCGCGACGCGTTTGGCGGGCTGCTTGAAGCAGAGGATCCCGACAAGGACGAAGAGGATCGGTGTGAATGCCATGACAAAATTTAAGACTTCCATGTTGTTTCTCGCTTTCTCTGATTTATTTCTGCGCGTGCCGAAGCGGCACGGGAAGAACCAAAAAAAGCGGCTTCGCCGTCCGGCGAAGCCGCTGAGGGGACTATTTTGTGTCTGCTCCGCGTTATGCGGGGACGGACGCTGTGCAGCGCGCCGGAACGGTATGAACTTTTTTCGCTCCCAGCAGCAGGCTGGAAATCAGCGCGACAAAAATGGACGCCAGCAGAGCGGCGTCCAGAATAATAATAATAATGGAGTTATTGTTTTCGGCGCAGAAAGACGGCGCACAGGCAGACTGCGCGGCGGCGTTCATATTCTGAGCGTAGCGGCTGGTCATCATCGTGCGTCATCCTTTCCGAAAAAATCTTGAAGCGTTGCCCGAATGATAGCACCGCGCGCTGCAAATTGCAATGGCGCGATTTTCCAAACGCAAAATCTCGTGCGCCTGCACAAATTTTTATGATCCTGCATTCAAAAAATCGTCAAAACTGCAACGTCCCGCGCCGCAAGGCGCGGGACGTTGCAGTGCGTTTAAACGGTATGCAGCGTATACTGGTCGTTGCCGAGCCCGATCTTGACGCCGTGGGCGATGGCGGTCTGCCAGTGCGTATCGGGGTGGGCGGCGTGCAGGCGGTCACAGTCGTGCGCGCCGTGCGCTGTGTCGATCACGCTGCCGGGCAGCACGGGCTGGCGATTGACCGCCTCGGCACAGGCAAGGTCGAGCGCCACCGGGTCAAACGAGGCAAACATTCCCACGTCCGGCACGATGGGCACGTCGTTTTCGGCGTGGCAGTCGCAGTTGGGCGCGACGTCGCGCACGATGGAGATGTGGAACGACGGTCTGCCGTCCACCACCGCCTTGGCGTACTCGGCGATCTTGCAGTTGAGGCGGTCAAACGACGTGTCGAACGGCGGCGTGATGGCGTCCTTCGGACAGACGGCGATGCAGCGCCCGCAGCCGACGCATTTCGCATGGTCGATGGTACACTTGTGATCCGCGATCTGCGGCGCGCCGTGGGCGCAGATGCGGGCGCACGCGCCGCAGCCGATGCAGCGCGCATGATCGACATAGGGCTTGCCGTCGGAGTGCTGCTCCATCTTGCCCGCGCGCGAGCCGCCGCCCATGCCGAGATTCTTGAGCGTGCCGCCGAAGCCCGCCTCCTCATGCCCCTTGAAGTGCGTGAGCGAGATAACGATGTCGGCGTCCATGAGCGCTCTGCCGATCTTGGCGGTCTTGCAGTATTCGCCGCCCGCGATCGGCACTTCCACATCGTCCGAGCCCTTCAGACCGTCGGCGATGATGACGTGACAGCCGGTGGAAAGCGGCGAAAAGCCGTTGGTATAGGCGGTGTCCATATGCTCCAGCGCGTTTTTGCGGCTGCCGACGTAGAGCGTGTTGCAGTCGGTGAGGAACGGCAGTCCGCCCCGCGCGCGCACCAGATCGGCGACGGTTTTCGCGTAGTTCGGGCGCAGATACGCCAGATTCCCAAGCTCTCCGAAGTGGAGCTTGATGGCGACAAATTTGCCTGCAAAGTCAATGCTGTCAAGCCCCGCCGCAATGCACAGCCGCTCGAGCTTTTTCTGCTGGTTTACACCGATCTTGCAGCGAAAATCGGTAAAATAGACATCAGAAACGGACATTACGCTACCTCCTGCTCATTTGTAACGTTTTATACTATATTGTCATGATACACCGCCACCTGAAGTGTGTCAAGTCTCCCGGACACCGGCACGGATTGACAAATTCTGACGCTGCTGCTATGATACAAGCAGGGCGTAAGCCCGGGTAGGGTATCACACATACGGCGGGCGGTTGTGGCTCATCTCCTGTAAAGGAGGTGGTACGATGCCGATTACGATCACATTCCATATTTTTGGATTGACTGTGACGATTCGCATTAAAAGCCAAAGCCGCCACTCTGGCAAGTGACGGCTTTGGTGGACATATCTGTCCATCTTTGACTGTTTGATTGCATAGGGTCACAACCGTTCGCTGTGATACCCTACCTTTATTATACGCGTGCTGAAATTTTTGTCAAGTCTTTCGCTATATCCCCGGCAGGATGCTGAACCGGGCGTTCAGCAGTGCGAATGCGGCGGTGAACGGGCGCATGAAGTTCCAGAAGCCGAAGCCGCGCAGGGCGTATTCCTGCGCCAGATCGTACTTCGCCGCGCAGCTCCGCGCATCTTCAAACCAGACCTCGTGCACCGCGCCGGCGCGGTCGGTGTAGGAAAAATACGGCGTCTGCGCCGTCTCGTCAAAACGAATTTCCGCGCCCACCTGCACTGCCAGGTCGACCGCCGCCTCATTGCCGAGCGACTGCGCGCGGCTCTCACCCGGAGCGTAGGGCAGCGTCCAGTCGTAGGCGTAGTTCGGCACGCCAAGCAGAATTTTCTCCGCCGGAATTTCCGTCAGCGCATACTCCACCACGCGCCGCACCGCCCCGATCGGCGCGACCGCCATCGGCGGACCGTAGGTGTAGCCCCATTCATACGTCATCAGCAGCACCGCGTCGGCATTTTCGCCGAGGCGGCGGTAATCGTGCCCCTCGTACAGAACGCCCGGCTGGTCGGCGGATGTTTTCGGCGCGAGCGCGCACACGAGCACGCCGCCCGCCGCGTGTACCGCCGTGCGCAGCTCGCCGAGAAAGTCCGCGAACGCGTCCGCCAGCCCCGCGCCCAGAAACTCAAAGTCCACATCCACGCCGCCGTAGCCGCCGCGCCGCATCTGCGCGACGGTCTCGCCAATGAGCCGCGCGCGCAGCGCCGCATCCTCCAAAGCCGCCTGCGCCCGCAGGCTCGAAAAGCCGCCGCCTTCTGTAAGCGTGGACAGGTGCAGCAGCGCCGGCACGCCGTACTCCAGCGCCAGTGCCGTCAGTTCCCCATCCAGCGGCGGGAGCAGCCCGCCGTCCTCCGCGATGCCGTAGGTGAACGGGCACAGCGCCGAGGCATACGGCAAAATGCCGCGCAGCACCGTCTCCTGCGCGTTCGGGTACGCGTACCCCAGCACCGACGCGGACTGCGTGCGCACCGACTCCTGACTGAGCACGAGCGTCTGCCCCGGGTAGAGCGTCGAGCCGCCGGAGAGGTTGGGATTATTGCGCCAGAGCGTTTTGACGTCCGTGCCGAAGCGCTGCGCGATGGCGTAGAGCGTGTCGCCCGTGCGGACGGTATAGACCGCGCGCGGCTGCAAAATGAGCAGGCACTGCCCCACGGCGAGCCGGTACGGCTCGCGCAGCCCGTTCTGCCGCGCGATCAGCCCCGGGTGAATGCCGTACTGCCGGGCGATCGAATAAAGCGTCTGCCCGGATGTGACGATATGCAGGTGCAAAAAGCATCAACTCCTCAGCGTATTCTATGCCGCCCGCCGGGGGCTTGTGCGTGTCCTGCCGGGGTGGTATACTATACAAAAAGGAGCGTGATGACATGATCGACCTTGGCGGATGGAACGACCTGCTCGCAGACGAGCTGGCAAAGCCGTATTTTGCGGCGCTGATGGAGCGCGTGGAGGCGGCATATGCGCGCGGTGCGGTGTTTCCGCCGCGCGGCGAGCTGTTCGCGGCGTTCCGCCTGACCCCGCCGGAGCGCGTGCGCGCGGTCATTCTGGGGCAGGACCCCTATCACGAGCCGGGGCAGGCACACGGGCTGGCGTTTTCGGTGCGCGAGGGGGTAAAGCTGCCGCCGTCGCTGCGGAATATTTTCCGCGAGCTGGCGGAGGACTGCGGCGTGCCGCCGCGCGAAAGCGGTGACCTGACAGGCTGGGCGGAGCAGGGCGTGTTTCTGCTGAACACCGTGCTGAGCGTAGATGCCGGCAAGGCGAACAGCCACGCAAATTACGGCTGGCAGACGTTTACCGACGCCGTGGTCGCGCGCCTGCGCGCACTGCCGCAGCCGGTGGCATTCGTCCTCTGGGGCGCGCAGGCGCAAAAAAAGGCGGCGATCGCTGCCGACTCGCCCTACCCCCCCCCCCTCCCCCCAGCCCCCCCCCCCGCCTCATCCTCCAAGCCCCCCACCCCAGCCCCCTCAGCTCCTACCGCGGCTTCTTCGGCAGCCAGCCGTTTTCCAAGATCAACGCGTTTTTGCAGAAAAATAACGAACAGATCATTGATTGGGCGAAGTAAATTGCACCGCACCCAAGCCTCCCCTTGGTCACCAAGGGGAGGCTTGGGTGCGGCGCAAAATTTCTGCTTTTAGTCGAATGTCACAGAAATCTAACAAAATTTTTGGATTCCTTGGGCAAAATAAACGCTTGCAATTTGCAGGGCGTGCCTTTATAATGGGGCAAGCAAATGCGAGGGAGGTACGCGCCATGAAATTTGTCTGCAAGAGCAAGCTCAAGTCCACGGCGGCGTATCTGTTTCTTTTTCAGGATACTGTTCCCCTTTGACCGATGTTTTTCATCGGTCTTTTTTTTCGGGCAAATCCACGCTGTAGGTAAGTAAATTCACATACAGGAAGCCTTGCTGCAAGGCTTCCTCCAACACACGAAAGAGAGGAAAAGCCATGAAGAAACAACTCGGGCAAGATGCCATCTACGACGCGCGGACGCTGGGCGTTCCGCGGATGCTGCTGCTGGGTCTGCAGCACCTGTTCGCCATGTTCGGCGCGACCGTCCTCGTCCCCATCCTGGTGCAGGGCTACGGACTGCCGCTGAGCATCCAGACCACGCTCCTGTTCGCCGGTCTTGGCACGCTGCTGTTCCATGTGTGCACCAAGTTCAAAGTCCCCGCGTTCCTCGGCTCGTCCTTCGCCTTCCTCGGCGGCTTCTCCACCGTCGCCACCATGCCCGCCTACGAAGGGCTTGACCCGCAGGTAAAGCTCTCCTACGCGCTCGGCGGCGTCGTGGTCGCAGGTCTTTTGTACCTCATCCTGGCGCTCCTCTTCAAGGTCCTGGGCGCAAAGAAGGTCATGCGCTTCTTCCCGCCGATCGTCACCGGCCCCATGATCATCCTCATCGGTCTGAACCTCTCCAGCTCTGCCATCCAGAACGCGCAGACCTGCTGGTGGCTGGCTCTGGTCGCCATCGCCATCATCGTCGTCGCCAACATCTGGGGCAAGGGCATGATCAAGATCATCCCGATCCTGCTCGGCGTCGTCGGCAGCTACATCGTGGCGGTCATCGCCGGCAAGGTAGACTTCAGCAGCGTAAAGGAAGCGAGCTTCTTCGGCATCCAGCAGTTCGTTATCGCAAAGTTTGACATCTCCGCCATCCTCGTCATGGCGCCCATCGCCATCGCCGCCATGATGGAGCACATCGGCGACATCTCCGCCATCTCCTCCACCACCGGCAAGAACTTCATCGAAGACCCGGGTCTGCACCGCACGCTCGTCGGCGACGGTCTGGCAACGGCGGTCGCTGGTATGTTCGGCGGCCCTGCCAACACGACCTACGGCGAAAACACCGGCGTGCTCGCCCTGTCCAAGGTCTACGACCCGCGTGTGGTGCGGCTGGCTGCGCTCTACGCCGTCATCCTCTCCTTCTCCCCGAAGTTTGACGCGCTGGTCGGCTCGATCCCCTCGGCAGTCGTCGGCGGCGTGAGCTTCATCCTCTACGGCATGATCTCCGCAGTGGGCGTGCGCAACGTGGTCGAAAACCGCGTGGATCTCACCAAGTCCCGCAACCTCATCATCGCGGCTGTGATCTTTGTCAGCGGTCTGGGCTTCAGCTCAGTCGGCGGCATTACCTTCACCATCGGCAGCGCGACGATCACCCTGTCGGGTCTTGCCATCGCGGCGCTGTGCGGCGTCATCCTCAACGCCATCCTGCCCGGCAACGATTACGAGTTCGGCAAGAGCGTCGAAGCGGACAGCAGCGCGGATTTCGGCACATACTAAGATAACCTGACCAAGCCCCCGCCCCTTTGTATAAAGGGGCGGGGGCTTACAACTTCTATGAGGTTGCTTTTTCTCGGGATGTTGTGTAGAATGGAACTACCAACAAAAGAAACGGGGTGCACGTTATGGCACAGAAAGAGCCGATCCTGGTAATTCTGGCGGCGGGCATGGGCAGCCGCTTCGGCGGGCTGAAGCAGATGACGCCGGTGGACGACGAGGGCGATTTTATTCTCGATTTTTCACTGTTTGACGCATACCGCGCCGGCTTCCGGCGGGTGGCGTTCATCATCAAACCCGAGATGGAGGCGGATCTGCGCGCTCTGCGCGGCGACCTCATCGCGCCGTATTTTTCCGTGCAGTATGTCCACCAGACGCTGGACGTTCTGCCGGAGGGCTTTACCGTGCTGGAAGGGCGCGTGAAGCCGTGGGGCACGTCGCACGCCGTGGCGTGCTGCCGCGATGTGATCGACGCACCGTTTGCCGTCATCAACGCCGATGACTATTACGGCGCGGAGTCCTTCGCGCTCATCTACCAGTTCCTCACGCAAAACCGCGACCCGCATGAGTATGCGCTCGTGGGCTACCATCTGGGGAATACCGTCTCTGAGCACGGCTCGGTCGCGCGCGGCGTGTGCGAGGTCGAAAACGGATACCTGCGCTCGATCGTCGAGCGCACGAAGATCTTCAAGCGCGGCGATGACGCCGAATTTACCGAGGACGGCAAGCATTTCCAGCTGCTCTCCGGCAGTACGCCGGTGTCGATGAACCTCTGGGGCTTTACCCCGGCGTTTATGGACTCACTGTGGCGGCAGTTCCCGGTATTCCTGCGCGAAACGCTCCCACAAAACCCCGAAAAGGGCGAATTTTACCTGCCGAGCGCGGTGGAGCACCAGCTTGAGCGCGGCGAGGTGCGCGTGAAAGTCCTCACCTGCGGCGAAAAATGGTACGGCGTGACCTACCGCGAGGATCTGGAAACGGTCCACAGCGCGATGCGCGCCATGAAGGAAAGCGGAAAATACCCCCGGCAGCTCTGGAAATAAGCCGCGAGGGCGACAGGAGGAACTATGTACGACGTTGTTGCTCTGGGCGAACTGCTCATTGACTTTACCTGCACCGCGACCGACGCGGACGGCTATCCCACCATGGCGGCGCACCCCGGCGGCGCACCGGCGAATTTCCTCGCCGCACTGGCGAAATTCGGCGCAAAAACGGCGATGATCGGCAAGGTCGGCGCGGACGCGTTCGGCAGACTCCTCTGCGGCACGCTCGCGCAGGCGGGCATCGGCACGGACGGCATGGTCATGGCGGACGACGTGTTCACCACGCTCGCCTTCGTCACGCTCGACGCCTCCGGCGACCGCGAATTTTCCTTCAGCCGCAAGCCCGGCGCGGACACGCAGCTCCGCTGGGACGAGGTGAACAAAAACCTGATCGACGAGACAAAAGTCCTGCATTTCGGCACGCTCTCGCTGACGGACGAACCGGCGCGCGGCGCGACCTATGCGGCAGTGGACTACGCCAAGCGGGCGGGCAGGCTCGTGACGTTCGACCCGAACCTGCGCAAGCCGCTCTGGCGTGACCTCGCGGACGCGAAGCGTGAAATGCTCTGGGGTCTGTCCATTGCGGATGTCGTGAAGATCAGCGACGAAGAGGTCGAGTTCCTCTGGGGCATCACCCCGCAGGAAGGCGCGGAAAAAATTCTGCGCGAGACGGGCGTGCGGCTCGTGTTCGTCACCTGCGGCAAGGACGGCTGCTGGTATCAGAACCGGCAGGCGGCGGGTCATGCAGACAGCCTCGCGGGCGTAAAGGTCAAAGATACGACCGGCGCGGGCGATATTTTCGGCGGCTCGGCGGTGTATCAGCTTTTGCAGACCGGCAAAGCGCCGGAGGATCTGACAGACGCGGAGCTTGCGCGCATCACACGCTTTGCCTGCGTGAGCGCGGGGCTTTCCACCACGCGCGCGGGCGGCATTTCCAGCGTGCCGGAGATAGCGGATGTACTCAAATCCATGTAATAACCAGAAAACCGCCGGGTATCCGGCGGTTTTTCTGACGCAATTTGTTGGGAGATGGAAATCATGTGGTTCGTATTCGCACTTCTTTCTGCGGTGTTCGCGGCACTGACATCGATTTTGGCAAAGGTCGGCATTGACGGCGTCAACTCCAATCTCGCCACCGCCATCCGCACGGGCGTGGTGCTCGTGATGGCGTGGGGCATGGTGTTTCTCACGAACGCACAGGGCGGCATCGGCGAGATCAGCCGCAAGAGCTGGCTGTTTTTGATCCTCTCGGGTCTTGCCACCGGCGCGTCGTGGCTGTGCTATTACCGTGCGCTTCAGGTCGGCGAGGCGTCCAAGGTCGTGCCGATCGATAAGCTCAGCACCATCATCACGCTGGTGCTGGCGTTCGTGTTCCTGCACGAAAAATTCACACCCAAATCCCTCGCCGGCTGCATCCTGCTCACCGCCGGAACGCTCCTGATGGTGCTGTAAAAAACGCGGGTCATCCTGCTTTGGATGACCCGCGCTTTATTTTGTCGGATTAAATGATCTTTTCAAACACCATGGTCGCCTGAATGCGGTCGCCGCCCATCAGACCCTTGCTGCCGCCGTTGGAGGTCGTGATCGTGTGCAGGCGGTAGCCCTTGCTCGCCTGATCGTTGATGCATTTTTCCAGCTCCGTGAGGTTGCCCGAGCCCGTGCCGAGGAATTTCTCCTTCAGCGTGACCTGAAGCACGACGTATTGCAGCCCGTGTGCGCCCGAGAATGTCTAGGTATTTTCTTCCTTTTCGTCTTTTTTGCCGGATGCCGCGCACCCGGCTATCTCTAATTTACCATATTCCGTCAGCTTTTGCAACGATTTGCGAAAAAGCGCCCCCGACCGAAGTCAGGGGCGCTGCATTTTTGCTTATTCCGCGAACAGGGGAACGAACTGGAACGTGCGGCAATCGACGAGCCCGCGGTTCGTCAGCCGCAGCTCCGGCAGGCACGCCAGCGGCACGAGTGCCATCGTCATATACGGCGAATTGATGACGCAGCCCATCTGCTTCCACGCCGCGTCGAGCTTGGCGACCTTGTCCGCCATCTCCGCCACCGGCAGATCGTTCATCAGACCCGCGATGGGCAGCGGCACGACCGCCAGCACCTTGCCGTCCGCGACCGCGCACAGACCGCCGCCGCATTCGATGAGCGTGTTGGCTGCCAGCGCCATGTCGGCGTCGTTCGTGCCCGCAACGAGCAGATTGTGCGCGTCGTGAGAGACCGTCTGCGCCATCGCGCCCTTCTTGAAGCCGAAGCCCTTGAGGAAGCCCATGCCCTTTGTGCCCATCTCGTGGTGGCGCTCAAAAACGACCATCTTCATAATGTCCTGCGCCGCGTCCGGCTGCACAAAGCCGCCTGCGACCGGCAGCTCGACCAGCCGCTCGTAGTTGCCCACGCGGTTGGGGATGATCTCGATGACGCGCGTTTTGACCGTGCTGCCCGCGCCCGCGGGCGCGGCGATGCGGAAGCTCTCCTCGGTGATCGGATGCCCGACGTGCATCGTGTTGCAGACGCTCGCGGGGAAGCTCGCAGGCGCGATGTCCACGCACATTCTGCCGTTTTCCGCCACCACGTCGCCGTCGATGATCGTGCGCGTGACGCGGATGCCCCGAAGATCGTCAAAGAATACGATGTCTGCGCACTTGCCCGGCGTGATGCTGCCCATCTCGTGATCCATGCGGAAGCAGGTGGCGACGTTGATCGTCACATACTGGATCGCCTTGATGGGGTCCAGCCCTTCTTTTACAGCGCAGCGGACGATATGGTCCAGATGCCCCTCGTTTACGAGCGTGTCGGGGTGCGTGTCGTCGGAGATGAGGCAGGCGAAGCGGTCGTCGATCTGATTGTCCAGCACAGCATGGATGATGACCGGCATATCGTGCCATGCGCTGCCGTAGCGCAGCAGCGCGTACATCCCGTGCCGCATTTTTTCCAGCGCGTCCTCCGCGCGGGTGGATTCGTGGCAGCAGCGAACGCCGGAGGCGATGTAGGCATTGAGCGCCGCACCGGTGTCGGGGATGGAGAAATGCCCGGTGATGATGTTGTCGGACTTCAGCGTTTCGGCAAGCTCCGCGTGGATGTGCTCCTCCGCGCCGATCACGTTCGGGAAGCTCATCATCTCGCCCAGCCCCATGATGCCGTCCCACGTCATCATTTCGCGGATGTCCTCCGCGCCGATCGCCGCGCCAGTGTCCTCAAAGCCCGCGACTGCCGGGACGCACGACGGCGCGTTCGACATCGCCTTGAGCGGCGCACGCTTTGCGTCCTCGATCATGAGCTTTACGCCTTCTTTTCCGCAGACGTTGCAGATCTCGTGCGGGTCCATGAAAATGCCGGTCGTGCCGCGGGGGATGACCGCCTTGGCATATTCGCCTACGGTGAGCATGGAGGATTCCACATGGATATGCCCGTCCATAAAGCCGGGTGCGATGTACTGTCCCGCCGCGTCGATGACCTTAGTGTTCGGACCGACGCAGTGCGCCGCGTCGCCCACGAGCGCAATGCGCCCCTCCGCGACGGCAACGTCGATGCCCTCCTGAATTTCCGCCGTGCAGACATTGACGAGCCGGGCGTTTTGGATGACCAGCTCCGCCGGCTGCGCGCCCATCGCCACCCGCGCAAGCGTCCGCGTCACGGCGTACAGCGGCTTTTTGCAAAACTTGTTCAGCATAGTATCCTCCTTACGCAAAACCACAGATCAGTTATGATGTGCCGGGGAATCATGCTATTACAGTATCATACCGCGGAGGCAATTGCAATCGATAAACCGCCGCCCGGCTTCCGGCTCAGCCCCGACCGCTGGCTCGGCTGCATTTCCTGATCTCAAAGATATTCTCCTGCAAAAGCTGCAAAAACCGCCCGGCGTGCGCGCCGTCCAGCTGCGTGTGGTGGAACTGGAACGACAGCTTCAGCGTCGTTCGGAAAAGCCCCTTGCGGTATTTGCCCCAGATGAGGAAGGGATTGTTGTAAATGCCGCTGTTCATGCCGACCGCGCCGTCGAGCTCGGTGTCCACGATGGCGGACGTGCCGATGACCATGCTGTCCGGCAGGTCGTGGTTTTCACAGTGCGCCGTCACCGCGTGCGTCAGGCGCAGATAGTCGGCATTGAACTGCGCAAGGTCGTTGGAAAACGGCACATCGCAGGAGCTGACCTCGCAGATGCCGTTTTTCACAATGGCGTTTACCGCAATGCTGTCATATTGCAGCAGCTCGTGCCCTACGGGGAGCGTGTAAAACTCCTTGATCTCGGTGGCTGCCCTGCCGATGCACCAGCACAAAAGCATATTGAACCGATAGCCGCGCCTGTGGACCAGCCGGATCAGCGGCGTGACGTCCAGGGTCTTAAAAAACGTCACCATCGGATTCGGCGCGTCCATCCAGAGCGCAAACGCCTCGGCGCGGTTCGTCGTCTCGGGATCGACCGCGACTGGCTTCGTATGGGCAGAAAGTTCCCTGTTCCTGTTGATCTCCTCCATGATGCTTCTCCATCGTATTCCTTCAAAAAAAAGACGCAGTGCCGACCACAGCAAGCGTGGTCAGCACTGCGTCTTGGCGTCTGGCTGGTCGATGATCTCGATTTGATAATTCCGCGCGTTGATGATGTGCTCCTGCCGGCACTTGGGGCAAAAGAGCGGGAACTCGCGCAGCACCGTCCCTGGCAGCAGCCGCAGCCGCGTTTTTGCGCCGCACACGGGACAGAGCACCCACTTTTCATCCGGCTCACGCATGGCGTTCACCGCCTTGTGAACCGCCGCCATGGACCATGCGAAAAAAGAGCCGCACATGGTCTTGCAGCTTTTCCAGACATTCGCGTTCCCGCTCCGGCTGGCGGTCGCAGATGCCGATGAGCGTCAGCACCGGCGAAACATACAGCATCGCCAGCGTGTCCGGGTCGTCCGGGCACATCTCGCCCGCCGCGATCAGCGCGCGGAAAATGCCCGCGTGGTACTTTAAGATCCGTTCCACATAGCGCTGCGAGTAGAGCGCCGCCAGCTCCGGCGAGCGGAACTGCTCAATGGTCATCATGCGGCGGAAGCGGCTGATCGTCTCGTTGTGGAGAGAATATTCAAAGATCTGCCGCACCTTTTCAAAGAGCGCCTCGGCGGTGATCTCCGTAAAAACGGGAATATCCTGCGCCGCATTCTGCACATGGATGTTGATCCGATCGGTATCCGCCGCATACTGTGCCGCCGTGGACTCCACAAGCGCGTCGAAGATCGCCTGCTTGCTTGCAAAGTGGTTGTACAGCGACGGCGCTTTGATGCCCACCGCCCTGGCGATCTCGCCAACGCTCACCGCGTCATACCCCTGCGCAGAAAACAGCTCCAGCGCCTTGTCCAAAATCTTCTGCTTTGTATCTTCCTGTTTCATCCTCACACCTCACTAACTAGCATTAGTTAGTGATATTATAAACACTTTTTCCAAGAAGTCAAGCGGGTGCTGAACTTTTTTTCGCACTCCGGCAAACCGACGTATCTCGCACAGGCTAACAGAACGATCTCGGAGCTTCTTGTGCAAGGCAGTCCAGGACTTGCGCCTCATCGGCGCAAAATAGCGTACACCAGCGGTCGGGGCAGCCACGCCAAACCGTCCTCCGGCGGTCGCGCCGAGCGGCGCGCCAATTCAAGCGCAGCGGAGAATTGTCATAGGCAGGATTCGCCCCGCCGTGAGATAGCAAAACAGAGAGGGTCAGGACTCGAACCTCATCGTCGTCCCAAACGTGCCACTGGCACGTTTGAGACTCCTCACTCCATGCACGTCAAGAGCTATCCGTTCGTATTTTTCTGTATTTTAATTATAATACGCGCATATTTTCAGCAAAAAACTCCTGTATTTGCAGGACTTTTTCTATTACGTCTATTACGTCTTCGCCCAGTCTGGGTCACGGTATGGGTCAGGCAGAAATAGTCTCATGCTCTGCATAGTGATTCCCCTCCTTCAGCACGTTCTGGTAAAACGGCAGGAAATCCGCATACCGCCGGAACTGCGCCAACGGCACGACATGGACAGAAACAGTCACATCGTGGTCAAGGCTAAGTGCGCTCGCTACTCCGGAAACCGCACGCCGATGCGAAGTGATCTGTTCCTGCATCAAGTCTACGGTCAGGAGAATATCAATATCCGACTCCGCAGTAAAATCGCCGCGGGCATAGGATCCGTACAAAATTGCATCGTGGATGCTGTGCTCCAGAATCGGCACGCAGGTGTGATAGACGTTCTTCAAAATCTCAAACGCCTGACTGCGCGTACACATATTGACACCACCCCTTCCAAACTTTTTATTTGCAGTATACTCCAAAGTGCGCTGGAATGCAAATCTGCTACAAAGCCCGGCTTGCTGGTTTGAATTTTATATATTGCCAATTGAATTTTCAATAATCGAATTATTTATTCGATTTTACTGTTTTGTATTGATGTTTTCTGGAGGTCGATTGTAAAATGAAGTTGGACACCTAAGAAAAAATCCATAGTGATTTACCCCGCATGGTAGAATGAAGCTTGCATACAACTTCTTCCAAGGGAGGGCAATCACTATGGACTGCCATCATGATAC
>CALACZ010000173.1 GCA_937890735.1 uncultured Bacillota bacterium | reverse complement strand
TTCGGCTGTTGTCCGTCTCCTTGTTTTTGTAGTCGTACTTGCTGTAGCCCAGTTCGTCGTCCAGCTCCGCATCAAGGCCGTTTTCCATGAATTCGGCAATCGTCTCCTTGAACAGACTCTGGATGTCGTCCATACTGCCGATGTTTGCCATTTGCAGCAGTTCGCGGATCTTGGCTCTGCGCTCATTTTCTTCCGGTGTGCGATTCCTTCTTGCCATAGTAAAACCTCCAGTGTGGTGTGCCTATTATACACCACATTGGAGGTTTACACAAAATTAGGGATGGTCTCGCAATATAGTTTGATGAGTTTGTTCACACCTTACTATCTCACTTCTTGCGCCTTTTGTCATCTTTTTTCGCTTTCTACTATTGATTCGCATCTGAGGGGAAGGTGGCGCGCAGCGCCGGATGAGGAGAAGCGTGGTACGTTCTGAGATGCCACCACGTTTCGGCTCAAAAACGCGATGCAGCACAAAAATAAGAACCCTTCCCCTCAGCAGTCGGCTTCGCCGACTGCTTCCCCCCGAGTGGAAACCTTGAAGTGTAAAAAGCGCCTGCGGTGCAAACGCACCGCAGGCGCTTTTTTATGAAAACAGCTCCGCGTCCTTTTTGCCGTTTATGTACCAGCCGTCGTAACCCCGCTGCTTTTCCAGCTCTAGCGTGCCCTGCACGCCGCTTTCGGTCTCGAAATCCGCCATGGTCTCGCGGTCGCTGCCGGTGAGACGGAGCTTTGTACCGGCTGGGAGGGTCAGCTGCGTGCCGTCGCGCAGGGTGACGTTCAGCGCCGTGCGCAGGGTCAGCTCCTCGCCGCCCTCCAGCGTCCAATAGCCGTCGAGCGCCGCAAATTCGCCGCCTACGCCGTAGAACATCGCGTGCACCGTATACGTCCCGCCGGGCAGCTCGGCGCTGTCCGTCATGTAGACGATGCCGTCCTCGTCGATCTGCTCGATCCTGCCCGCAACGCACACGCTGCCGTCGGCGTCCTGGGTACGGATCTCGTCCGCGATGGGGATGCTCTCCAGCCCTGTCTCGCCGAGCTGCCAGCCGTAGGTCAGTGCGCCGCCGGAGACGGTATCGCCGCTGACGTACAGCTCCGCCACATTGTCGCCGTCCAGATCGGCGATCCAGCAGCGTGCGTTCAGCAGCGTCATATTCGCTTCATACACCGTGCCTGCCTGTGTCACGCGCAGCTTCGCCATCGGCGTGATGCCGGTCTGCTGGGTAAACGTAACGCTCTCCTTCTGCCCGCTGCCGCTCAGGTCGTAGTGATACGCCGCCCCGGCGGTCAGCTCCGCGGCGCGCAGCGGCACGGCGTAGTGCAGCAGCTGCACCGATTCCTCCGACGCTCCGTCCCGGAAAATGCGCACGGGCACGATCAGGCGGCGCTCGCGCTCGCCAAATTCATCCGCCCAGCTCAGCTCCAGCTCCGCCTGCTCCACCGGCGCGCGCATCACCAGCAGCAGCGGCGTGTCCGCGTCCCACTGCTCCATCCACCACACGCGCTCGGTGCGCACATAGTCCTCTGCCGCCTCGTCATACGCTACGCGGCTGATCCACACCTTGGACAGCGCGCGCGTCGTGCGCAGCACGATCTGCTCGCCGTCCGTGTCCACGCTCACGCGCATCGCCCCGGCGGGCGCTTCGCTCACCCACTCGCCGCTGAGAAAATCCGTGTCCGGCTCGCTCGTCTCCGCCGTGTCGTCCGCGGTCGGCTCGTCGTCCGGCTCGACCGGCTCGCTATCCTGCGGCGTGTCCGCCGGGTCTGCCTGCTCCACAGTTGGGGGCTTTACGGCGTCAAGCATTTCCTCCGGCAGCTTTTTGCTGCACGCGCCCAGCGTCAGCATCGCCAGCGCCAAGAATATCAAAATCCACCTGCGCATCGTCTGCTCCTTTCCGCCCGCGCACGGCGCGAGTCGTTTGTTTTTTCCAGAATAACGAATGCGCGGTGTTATGTCAATCGAATCAGGCGGAAATTCAGAAAAAGTTCAGAATTTCGGCGCGCGGAAATATTTCTGTTTTCCTATTGAAAACGGCGAAAAAACCGTTATAATGACCTATACACGCGACAAAAGGAGGCGGGAGAATGCGCACAGCAGGCAAACAGACGGTGTCCCTGACCGAGGGCTCGGTCTGGCGCGGGATGCTGCGCTTTTTCCTGCCCATCATGCTCGGCACGGTGTTCCAGCAGCTGTATTCGATGGTGGACGCCGTCATTCTGGGGCAGTACGTCGGCAAAACGGCGCTTGCAGCCGTGGGCGGGTCGGATTTTGTCATCATCAACCTCATCGTCGGCTTTTTCGTCGGGCTGTCGTCCGGCGCGGCGGTCATCATCTCGCAGCACGCGGGCGCGGGCGAGCATGACGCGGTGTCGCGCGCGGTGCGCACGGCGATGCTGCTGTCGTTCTGGATCGGCGCGCTCGTGACGGTGCTCGGCATTGCGCTGGCAGAGCCGCTGCTGCGCGCGCTTGGCACGCGCGAGGAGACGATGCAATACTCCATGGACTACCTGCAATGGTATTTTGCGGGCATGATCCCGTCCATGATCTACAACATGGGCAGCAGCGTCCTGCGCGCGTTCGGCGACGCGAAGCGCCCGCTCTATTTCCTGCTGGTCTGCGCCGCCGTCAACACAGGGCTGGACCTGCTGTTTGTCATCACGTTCAAGATGGAGGTCGCCGGCGCGGCGATCGCCACGAGCGTTTCGCAGCTCGTGTGCGCGGCGCTCGTGCTCATCACCCTCCTGCGCCTGCCCGATCCGCAGCGCCTGCGGCTGCACTCGCTGCGTATGGACCGCAGCCTGCTCGGGCGGATGCTCGTCATCGGGCTGCCCGCGGGCATCCAGTCGATGCTCTACTGCGTGACGAATCTGTTCGTCCAGCGCGCGACAAATATGCTCGACACCGACACCGTCGCCGCCTGGGCGGCGTTCTGGAAGCTCGACGGCGTGTACTGGCCGATCTCCAACGCGCTGGGGCTCTCCGTGATGACATTCGTGGGGCAGAACTACGGCGCGCACCGGCGTGAGCGCATTTTCCAGTCCATCCATGCGGGGCTCATCCTGCATCTGCTGATCTCGGCGCTGTTCGGCGCGCTGATCTTTGTGTTCCGCCGCCCGATCATCGCGCTGTTCTGCGAGGATGAGTCGGTGATCACCTGCGGCTTGCAGATCGTGGGGTATCTTGCGTTCTGCTACCCGCTGTTTTCGCTCACGGAGGTGTTTT
>CALACZ010000172.1 GCA_937890735.1 uncultured Bacillota bacterium | reverse complement strand
GGCAGAAATCCGAATTTCAAACTTGCATAGCGACTAATGTAGCGACTACGGAATCCAAAGTGTAGAAAACCCAGATTTTCTGCGGTGTACGAAACGGTGACAGGAGACTCAGGCTGCGTTTCAGGCTTTTCTTGCTGCGCAAGAAAAGCGCAAGCATCGCGTTTTGGTACCAAAACGCAGCTTGCAGGGAGAACCCTGACCCCAATGCCGCCTGTGGACGGAGTGATTAACGGTCAAACTTGCGGCATGGCGTAGAAAGGGCAATCGGCGCAGCCATTTGCTCCGCGGCGTGGGGCGCGTCGTGCCGATGTGTGCGGTTTTGCGGGCTGACTACACATCTGTGCAGGTCTGCGCTACACAAACGCCGCGTCCGCCCACCGTGGCGGCGTGAAGAAAACAGGATGAAAAACTTCGACTGAGTAATTCTTTTCGGCCATTCAAAAACCAATTTTGATTCCCGGAATGGGAGAAAGGAAGCCAATGAACCAGAAACGATATCATTCGCTGGAAGAATTGCCCTTGATGATGAACATGACAGACGTTGCCAGCGTCCTTGGAATTTCCAGAGCCGGAGCTTATAAGCTTGCCCATGACAAACGTTTCCCGGCTTTCCAAATCGGCAGACGCATCGTTGCCTCGCGGGAAAAATTCCTCGAATGGCTGGATCGGCAGTGTGAGGAACAAAAATGCGCGTGATGGGAAATTGGACTTGCTATTCGGCTGTGCTTGTGGTAATCGTGTGTGCTGACAAAATGAGAAGGAGGTAGACGCGATGCCGAAACGACGAGCCAACGGCGAAGGGAATATTCGCAAGCGCAAAGACGGGCGCTGGGAAGGTCGGTACACTGCCGGATATGATGCAAACGGCAAAGCAATCACAAAAAATGTGCTCGGTAAGACACAGGCAGAGGTCAAGGACAAGCTGCGTACCGCCATTGAGGACAGCAAAAAACTCGATCCTGTGAAGGCTGGCAGTTATACACTCGAACAGTGGCTGGAGCTGTGGTACTCCGTTTACGTCGAGCCGCAGGTGCGATACTCGACCAAGGAATTTTACCACAACGCCATCGATCACCACATCATTCCAAAGCTCGGCGGTGTGAAGCTGGAAAAGCTGACAATGCTGCAAATCCAGCAATTTTACAACGAGCTGCTCAAAAATGGTCGTGTGCAGAAGAAAAACCATCCGGAGCTGAAAGAACATGGACTCAGTCCTCGCATGGTGCAATGCGTTCATGTAGTACTCAACAAAGCGCTGGAACATGCAGTGGAAGAAAAGTTGATTCTGGCGAACCCAGCGAAGAAATGCAAAATTCCGAAAAATACTCGCAAGGAAATGAACATCCTGCCCGAAGCATTGATCGGTCCGTACCTGAGCGCAGCGAAGGAGCATGGGATTCTCGCACCGATGTATCTGGAGCTGACAACGGGTCTGCGGCGTGGGGAACTGTTAGCCCTGCGGTGGGGTGACTTGGACGTTCAGAACCACACGTTGTCCATCAACAAAAGCGTCGCGCGGCAGAATGGGAAACTGGTCATCAGTACGCCGAAAACACCCAATTCCATCCGAACGGTGTTGCTCCCAGCAGATACGGTAAAGCTTCTCGTAGAGGAGCATGAAAGACATCCGGCAAATCCATATTTGTTCCCGTCACCGCGCACGGGCGAAACGTGGGACCCGGACGGATTCCGCAGGCTACACGACAGGATCATCAAAGAAATTGGTGCAGAACATGTACGTTTTCATGACATGCGGCACACATTCGCGACGTTATCGCTAAAAAGCGGCGTGGACGTGCGGACGCTGTCGGAAACACTGGGACATTTCAGCGCAGGGTTTACGCTCAGCACCTACGTTCACTCGACGCCCGGTATGAAACAGAGCGCGGCAGACGCGATCGGAAACACAATCCGAAACGCGATTTGACCCCAAAATCAAAGCGGCGGCTGCAACTTGCAACCGCCGTTAAAATATTCGGAAAACGATTGGAGAATGGTATATTCGTGCTGTTTTGTCAAATAAATCTCAATAAATCCACTGCGTTTTCGCGCTCGTTTGGGTCAAATCTGGGTCAGGCCGCATGACTGTAGAAATGCGGTCGATTATTTGCAGGAGAAAGTAAAGAAAAAGTCCTGAAATCGTGAGATTTCAGGACTATTCTGGTGGAGATAAGCGGGATCGAACCGCTGACCTCATGACTGCCAGTCATGCGCTCTCCCAGCTGAGCTATACCCCCATCGGCGAGGGTTATTATATCAGGTCTGCGGCGGAAATGCAAGCATTTTCTTGCATTTCCCGAAAAATTTCCGCAAAAAGGTCCGCTCCGCCGGGGATTTTGTCCCGGCAGAGCGGGCGGTTTTCGCTTGAGAGCGCTTCAGCGCTCGAATATCAGGTGGAAATTATAGACCATGCTCATCACATAATAGCGCGGCATGACCTGCTCTGCCGAGCGGAATACCGACTCCAGCTCGCCGTCGAGCCGGGCGATGGAGTTTTCAAAGCACCAGATGAGCGCCGCCGCTTCGGAGCTGGTCAGCGCCGGATAGCGCGCCTGCCAGTCGCGCACGGTCTGCTCTTCGACCGTTACGTCGTAGCCCAGCATCGCGGCGTAGCGCCGCAGCGTCACCGCCGCGTCCTTGCGCAGAAGCGGCGTGAAGGCGTCCATGAGGGCGATGCGGTCGCTGATGAGCCCGTTGTCCTGCGCCCAGCGGACGGCGTCCTGATACTCGCCGGTCATGGTGCGGGTGCTGCTGCCCACAAAGAACAGCGGCGCGCCGGACACGTCCGGGCTGCCCTGAATGCGGTAGAGCGTCTCGAGCATCTCGGCATATGGGCAGTCAATATCAAAGCCGAACACCGTATCCGAAAATGCGTCCATATAGCCGTTCTGGCAGAAATAGTCCAGCATTCCGAGGGAAAATGTTTCGGGAATGTCGGTATACGGGTATTCCTGAAGCGTATTGTCCGCGTTGCGCACGCCGAGGATGGCGTGGGCGTAATAGTCATTGTCCAGAATTTGCTTGGAGAGCTGCATGGCGCTGGCGATCCGGGCGGAAATTTCTTCAACGCGGGCGCTCACGTCATCCGTGCCGCCGTCGGTGCGCTTGAGCGTGCCGGTGGAGGCGTCAAAGGCAAAGTCGGACGTGATGAAGCTCTGGTCGGACAGGACGGCATAGTCATTCGCCTCCGGCGACAGTACGTCCCGCCCCGCGAGCAGGCGCGAGTCGTACGAAAGCCCAAACAGATTCAGCAGCGTCGGCAGGATGTCCACGGTGCTGCAATAGGTATCGACCTCGACGTGCATCCCCGGCACATAGCAAATAAAGCTGTTGCGGTATTTTTCAAACACCGTATCGACCGCGTGCCCGGCAAGCTCGTTATACTGCTGCTCGTTGAGCCCATACGGATAGTGGTCGTTCGTGAGGACGATGACGGTTTTGTCGGCAACGCCCGCGTCCTCCAGCGCCTGCATCAGATATTCCAGCGCGTACTCCAGTTCCATATTGCAGGCGATGTACGCCTTGACGGGGTCGGAATACGGCAGATCGTCGGTCACGGCGCGGTTTTTGGCGCTCATAGGATTGTCCCAGTTATACTGATAGTGTCCGCTGAACGTCATATAATACGCGCAGAAGGGCGTGTCCGCCTGCACATAATCCGCGACGGACTGCTGCATCATCTCAAGGTCGGACGACGGCCAGCTCAGCTCGATGTCCAGCCCGTCGGTGGCGGATTTGAAGGTGTAGCCGATGTTGGGGTGCGTGACGTTGCGGGAGTAATATTCGCCGGTGTAGTTGTGATAGGCATACGTCAGCGCGCCGCGCTCCTTCATTTCGTTTCCGAGGCAAAACGGCAGATAGTTTTTCTGCGAGGCGTAGAAGCTGGCGGTGGATTTGCTGCGCGTGAGGTCGGGGAACAGCCCGGTACACATGGTGTATTCGCCGTTGGTGGTATTGCTGCCGAACGTACCGTAGTAGTTGTTGAACACAAAGCCGTTCGTGGCGAGCTTGTAGAGCGCGGGCGTGCGCTCCTCGTCGATGAGCAGGTCGGAAAACGACTCGGCGCAGATCGTGATGAGGTTATAGTCCTTGAGAAGCCCGGTGTATTCGTTTTTGGCAGTCGGCTCGGCGGCGGCGAAGTATTCATCCAACTTCCGCAGCGCGTCATCCTCCGTTTCCTGCGCGAGCTTGTCAAAGTCAATGTCGTAAATATTATACGCCTCCGGGTCATACTGCCCGTCGTATGCGGGCTGGCTCTGCGGCAGCAGCTCCGTCTCCTCCTCCGGCTGCGCGCCGAGGAGCAGGAATTTGCACTCCTGCCGCGTGGTGGAAAGTAAGCCGATGTTTTTGACGCTGATCTCCGTCGCCGTGCCGGCGTCGGTGTAGAGCTTATACGCCGAGAACATCCCGGCGGCGCTCGCGCGCATGATGCCTACCGCGCCGAAATGCAGCGCCAGCATCAAAGCCGCGCCGCCCACGGGCAGCATCCACGCCCGGCGCTGTAATCTAAGCCAGCCGCGGCACACCGCCGCGATCATCGCCGGCAGCGGCAGCAGGAGAACGAGCACCGGCACGATCGCCTGCCAGATGCCGTAGAGCATCTGCTGATAGAAGTTGGCGATGGCGGTCGTGCCGAACGAGACCTGCCAGACGGACATAAATTCGCCGAAAATGGAATTATAGACGAACTGAATTTCAAAATACAGCACGAAAATACCCGTCAGCACGCACAAAACGACGCCGCCCGCCTTTTTGGGCAGCAGCGACACGAGCGCAAACAGGCCAAAGCCCGCTGCCAGCGCAAACAGCAGCGGGTAGACGATGCGTGCCGACACGCTGCGGTACACGAACAGATGCAGCGTCAGTTCCAGATACACCGGCAGCAGCAGGCACGCCGCAAGAAGCGGCAGAATGGATTTGTCAAAACGGCTTGGCTTCATAGCGGAAACACTCCTTGATCGTGCGTATTTTACACGAATTTTACACAATTTGCAACCGAAGCAGCCGGTTTTTTTCTCCGCGCACGAAGAAATTTACAAATCCGGCGCTGCGTGCTATACTGAAGGGGAAAACACACGCAAAATTTAACAGAATGGAGCGTATTACAGTATGAAACGGCTATTCAAGGGCGGCACGATCGTCTCAGCGGGCGCGTCGCAGCAGGCGGATCTTCTCGTCTGCAACGACAAGATCGTGCTCATCGGCAAGGACATTGCATCGAGCGACGCGGAGGTCGTGGACGTGCGCGGCAAACTGCTCTTCCCCGGCTTTATCGACGCGCACACGCATTTTGATCTGGATGTGTGCAACACCACCACGGCGGACGATTTTGAAACCGGCTCGGTCGCGGCGGTGTGCGGCGGCACGACGATGGTCATCGACTTCGCCTGCCCGAACAAGGGCGAGACGCTCGGCTACGGGCTGTCGCTCTGGCAAAAAAAAGCCGACGGCAGAACGAGCTGCGACTACGGCTTCCATATGACCATCGACGACTGGAACGAGGGCATCCGCGCAGAAATTCCGCAGATGTTTGAGGCGGGCATCTCGTCTTTTAAGATGTACATGACCTACCCCGCCATGATGATCGGCGATCGGGATCTGTTCTCGGCGCTGCTGGAGCTCAAAAAATACGGCGGCATCGCGGGCGTTCACTGTGAGAACGCGGGCGTGATCGACGCGCT
>CALACZ010000171.1 GCA_937890735.1 uncultured Bacillota bacterium | reverse complement strand
CTGTCATTCAACACCACGCCGCCGCTTCGCTACCTTGGTCACCAAGGGGAGGCTTGAGACTGCCGAAACGTGGCAGCAGCTCAAAAATAAGAATCCCACCCCTCATCAGTCGGCTTCGCCGACAGCTTCCCCCCAGGGGGAAGCCATTCACCAATGATAACTCTCTCAACTGGAGGTACTTCTCATGATCGCCATTGTCACGGACGCGCATTATCGGATGTCGGTCGCGCTGATCCGCGATCTGGCGGACGCGGGCGTGCAGGTCATCGCCTGCGAGCAGCCGGGATTCTACAAGCCCGTCGGCTTTTCCAGCCGCGCGGCGTGGCAGTGCTATGAGCTGCCGGAGGGTGACGTGGCGGACGGGCTTTTGGCGCTGTGCCGCGATGTGGTTTCGCGCTGCGGCGAAAAGCCCGCGCTGCTGCCGGTGGGCGCAAAGACGCTTGCCGCCGTCGCAAATGCACGCGAGGCGTTTGACGAGGTCGCGGGGCTCTGCATCCCCGACCCCGGTCAGCTCGCGCTGCTGAATGACAAAGCGGCGCTCTCACAGCTCGCGCAGCGGCTTGGCATCGCCGTGCCGCAGAGCTATTCGCCGGAGCTTGGCGAGAGCGTGGCGCATTTTGCCGCGCGCGCGCCGCTGCCGTGCGTGGTCAAGCCCCTGTGCGGCGAGGCGTTTGGGCTGTCCGCCGCGCAGCGCTATGTCATCGCGCGCACGCCGCAGGCTCTGGAGGAGGCGTACACCCGCTTTTTTGCGCTGACCAACTCCGCCCCCGTCGTGCAGGAATATCTGCCCGGCACGGCGCTGGGATGCTCGATCCTGGCGCAGGACGGGCGCGTGGTCGCGTCCATCGCGCACCGCCGCGTGCGCGAATACCCGGTCACGGGCGGTCCGTCGAGCTGCTGCCGCGTCGCAGACGAGACGCCTCTCCTGCGTGCGGTCTGCGCGCTCGTGCGCGAGACGGGCTTTTGCGGTGTGGCGATGTTTGAGTTCAAATGCGGGCAGGACGGCGCGCCGCGCCTGCTCGAATGCAACCCCCGCGTCTGGGGGACGTATCCCCTCACCCGCGCGGCCGGCACGAATTTTTCGTATCTCTGGTGCTGTGCGGCACTCGGCGAGCCGCTGCCGGACTACATCCGCCCGCAGCCGGTCAAAATGACGTATCAGCCCGCCGACCTCGCGGCGGGGCTCGGCTATCTCCTGCGCGGCAGGATCGCCCGCGCGCTCGGCGTGCTCGGCAGTCTCCTCGACCCGCGCGTGAAAAACGGGCTGTTCGAATGGCGCGACGCCGCGCCGGGGCTGCGCTATTTTGCGGGGCTGTTTCGGAGGGCGCGCCGATGATCGTAAAAGCCGACCTTCATGTGCACAGCGCCGCGTCGTGGGACGGGCGCAGCAGCCTCGCCGCGCTGGCGCAGGCGGCGCACGCGCGCGAGCTGGACGCCATCGCCGTGTGCGACCACGACCTGTGCACCGACGTTTCGGGCGAGTTCCCCGTCCTGCTCGTCCCCGGCGTGGAAATCACGAGCACGGCGGGGCACATTCTGGGGCTTTTTCTTGAAAAGCCGCTCGATCCCGCGCTCTGGAAAGACGGCGCACCCATGCCGGACGCGGCGATTTCCGCCATTCACGCCGCCGGCGGGCTTGCCGCACTGGCGCACCCGTTCAGCCCGCAGAAGCTGAGTGAGGACACCCTCACGGCGCTCTGCCCGGACGCGGCAGAGGTCCAAAACGCGCGCGTCGCGCTCAAAAACGCGGCGCGAAACGAGCAGGCGCAGACATTTGCCGCGCAGCAGAAGCTCGCCGTCACAGGCGGCAGCGACGCGCACAGCGCGGCGGAGGTCGGCGGCTGCTATACGGAGCTGGACTGCGCAGAATGCTCAGTTTCGGCACTGCGCGCCGCACTTGCCGCCGGGCGCACGCGGGCGGTCTTTGACCACGCCTGCACCTGGGTGCAGAAGGGTCTTTCACAGTGGCACGGCGCGCGCCGCGCGCCGATCACGCGGCGCTGCAAGGCGCTGGCATATCTGTGCGTCTGCGTGCTGCGCGATATTTTCAGGAGGTAACGCCATGTCTGTCATCACCCGCGCCATCGGCATCGCCAAGCGCGTGAAGCATCACTTTCAGGACGAGATCCGGCGGCGCACGCCGGTGTATCTCTCGCCCGTGCGGCGCATCGAGCGCGTGGCGCTGCCGGATCGCGTGTGCGCCATGACGTTTGATGACGGCCCGTGCCGCCTGCCCGCCAATCCGCCCAAGGATAGAAAGCCCCTCACGCTGCACCTCGCCGAGACGCTCGAGCGCTTTGGCGCTGTGGGCACGTTCGACATCGTGGGCGACACATCCGGCAATTACCCCGACCGCCCCGGCAAGGAGGGCTCTGCCGACTGGGGCGGCGTGGCGTATGACCACTACCCCGACTTCGGCAGGGACGCCGACGGCGGCGCGGCGCACTGCCCGGAGCTGGTGCAGCGCTTACTTGCCGGCGGACACGAGATCACGAGCCACACCTGGGCGCACGTCCTGTTCGGACCGAAGCCGCTCGTCTACGGCAGCCGCAAGCCGCTGCCGGGGCTGGACGCGGTCGTGGATGATCTTAAAACGATGGACGACCATCTGCGCAGCAATTACAACTACACCATTCGCCTCTCCCGCCCGCCGCACTATGTGGACAGGACGAAGGACGGTTTTTCGGCTTATGATGCCTATGCGCTCCTGAACTATCAGTACCTCGCGGCGAGCTTTGACGGCGCGGGTTGGCTGCCGCTGGCAAGCTACGAGGCGGAGGTCGAGGCGACGTATAAGCCCATGGAACGCCTGCTGGAGGCGGACGCGGACGCGCTGTGCGGGCAGATCATTTTTCAGAAGGACGGCTACAACATGGCGCGCCGCTCGCCGGTGGCGGACGGGCTGGAAAAGCAGCTCGAAGTGCTGACGCGGCACGGCTACCGCGTGGTGAGTGTGTCGCAGCTGCTGGCGCTGTGCCCGTTTTCCGATCTTGCGCCGCAAAGCGCGGACTTTGCCGCCGCAAAGGCGCTGCTGGACGCGGGCTTCTGCGTCTGCTTCCGCGACAATACCGTCCGCCCGGACGCTCCGCTCACGCGCGGCGCGCTGGCGATGCTCGCCTACGGCTGCAAAACGGCGGAAGCGCGCGTCGAACTCGTGCGCAAAAATGCGCCCGTCTGCCGCGATGTCCCCTGCCGCCATCCGTATGCCGCGGCGATCGCGGCGGCGATGCAGTCCGGCGCGCTGACGGCGCGGGACGGCCGCTTCCGCCCGGATGACGCAGTCCGCGCAGACGAGTTTGCAGGCTTCTGCTACGCTGTAACCGGCAAAGCGCCGCAGGAGAGCATCGCGCCTCAAACGCACGGCGAGGCGCTGCGGCAGCTCGCGGCGCTGCTGTGACGGAGCTGTATTAAATTATGTCAACCGCATCCCCCTGCCGTTTTTGCACAAAAAATTCCGAAAAACCTTGACAGCGCCTGCTCTGCGTGATATGATAGGCGGGCTGTCAGGAGGCTAGCGGTTGCATTTGCGGGTGTAGCACAACGGCCAGGGCACCAGCCTTCCAAGCTGGGGACGCGGGTTCGATTCCCGTCACCCGCTCCATTGTCTATGCGCCAGTAGCTCAGCAGGATAGAGCAACTGCCTTCTAAGCAGTAGGTCGGGGGTTCGAATCCCTCCTGGCGTGCCACTGCCCTGTCAGCAGGCGAAATGAATATGGTGGGTGTAGCGTAGTTGGTTAACGCGTCAGATTGTGGCTCTGA
>CALACZ010000170.1 GCA_937890735.1 uncultured Bacillota bacterium | reverse complement strand
CAGTATAGCGCGCGGCGGGGCGCAATGCAAGGCGCGGGGACTTTTTTATTGTTTGCAGGCGCGGCAGGGCGGTATTCGCCAGGAATTTTGGAGAAATGATTGACTTTTTCGCAGCATTTGTTACAATACAGAAGATTGCGCGGCTGGAAAGCAATGGCGTTCACAGCCTGCGGCGCGTCTGCGTATGCTGTCATGTGTGCCGCGGCAGTCTGATCGAACGGGAACGAGGGTCTGTATATGAAAGAGGTTTTACAGCAGTTTTGCTTTGACGGCGAGCCGGTCGCGTGCGAGCTGTTCGGCAACGGACATATCAACCGCACCTATCGCGTCGTCTGCGAAAACGGAAAGGAATATATTCTCCAGCGCGTCAGCCAGGTGGCATTCCACCACCCGGAGCAGCTCATTGAAAATATCGATGCCGTCACGGCGCATATCGCCCGCAAGCCGGAGCTGCACCAGCAGACGCTGCATCTGATCGAAACGAAGGACGGCAAAAAGTTTTACATCGCGCCGGACGGCGAGTTCTGGCGCGCCTACAGCTACATCTCCGGCGGCATCTGTCTGGAAGCGCCGCGCACGCCGCAGGATTTTTACGAGGCGGCGGTCGCGTTCGGCTCGTTCCAGCTTGCACTGGCGGATTTTCCGCCGCAGCGCCTGCATGAGACGATCCCGCACTTTCACGACACCGCCGACCGCTTCCGCCAGCTGCGCGAATCGGTGGCGGCAGACGCGGCAGGCCGCGTGAAGGATGTGCAGCCGGAGCTGGACTTTTTGTTCGCGCGCGAGGAGGAGCTCTGCACGCTCTGCCGGATGCAGGCGGCGGGGGAGCTGCCGCTGCGCGTGACGCACAACGACACCAAGCTCAATAACGTCCTTTTTGACCCTGAAAGCGGCAAAGCCATCTGTGTGCTCGACCTCGACACCGTCATGCCGGGGCTCTCGGCGTGCGATTTTGGCGACGCCATCCGCTTCGGCGCGTCCACGGCGGCGGAGGATGAGCGGGATCTTGACCGCGTGACCATCGACCTCGAGATGTACCGGGCGTTCCTGCGCGGCTATCTCGACGCGTGCGGCAGCGCGCTGACCGCGAAGGAGATTGAGGTGCTGCCGCTCAGCGCCAAGGTCATCACCGGCGAGATCGGTCTGCGCTTTCTCAAGGACCACATCGACGGCGATATTTACTTCGGCATCCACCGCCCGGGGCAGAATCTCGACCGCGCGCATACGCAGCTCAAGCTCGTCTCCGAAATGGAGAAAAAATGGGACGAAATGCAGGAAATTCTGCAAGAGGTCACACAAAGGTAACGAAAAAATCAAAACCCCGCCTGCCGGAATGACAGGCGGGTTTTGTGTAAAAAGCCTCGCAGAGTTTTGCGCCTGCAGGCGCAAAATAAAATTGGAATCATTTTTGCCGGCGGCGTGTACGTCGGCAAAAATTCTGCTCACGGAGCGGAGTGTAGAATTTTTGCGCTACGCGCAAAAATTATGCGCGCAGCGCAGTGCAAGCCTGTTCAAACGAAAACCTGTTTTCGTTTGAGACCATTTCAAAAATCTGTTTTTGAAATGGTCTTCATGGCGTGTTCACAAATCGCATGGTAGGTTTGCTGGCTGATGTCGTGCTCCATTTTGCACGCGTCCGCCTCTGCCGTGTGCTCGTCAACACCCAGCGCGATGAGGAATTTTGTGAGCGTTTTGTGCCGGTCGAGCATCTGCGCGGCGATCGCCATGCCGGCGTTCGTGAGCGTGATGAGCCCGTCGCGGTCCATCGTGATGTAGCCGCTCTCGCGCAGGCGCTTGGTGGTATAGGTAACGCTGGGCTTTGTAACGCCCAGATATTCAGCAATGTCAATGGAGCGGATGTAGCCGTGCTTTTTTTGCATCATCAGCATCGTTTCCAGATAATCTTCTGCCGCGCGCAGTACTTTCATGTAGGTGTGCTCCATTCCAATAAATTAAATACACGATACCACAAATCTTTTCGGAATGCAAGCATGGAAATCTGTGAAAAACACCTGAAAAAAGACACTTGACAAATTCAGTTAGGGCTGTTAAACTATAAGCCGGTTAGAGAAAACTAACCTTTCATTTTATCGTTCCTGTTAGAGAGCCTTTACCGCTCCCGCGGCAGGCACTGCGAAAGGAGCTGCAACATATGATGCCGCTTATGCTCGCGCCGCTCGGCGAGGAATGTCTGATCCGAAAGGTCGGCGGAAGCGCCGAGGTCAAAAAGCATCTGGAGGATCTGGGCTTTACTGCCGGCAGCACCGTTACGCTGGTATCCTCCCTCGGCGGGAATGTGATCGTAAAGGTCAAGGAATCCCGCGTCGCCATCAGCGAAGAAATGGCGCGCAAGATAATGATTTGATTTTTTCAAAAACGCGTTTTTGAAAAAATCTCAAACGAAACCCGCTTCGCTGGGCTTTCGTTTGAACAGGATTTCACTCTGCTGCGCGCATAATTTTTGCGCAAGCGCAAAAATTCCACACTTGCAGAGTGCAAGGTATTTTTGTCGACGTACACGCCGCCGGCAAAAATGATCCGAATCGCTTTTGCGCCTGCGGGCGCAAAACTCTGCGAGGCTTTTTTACTTAGTAATTAAAAGACCTATGAAAGGAGAGAGAAGAATCATGAAAACACTCAAAGACGCCAAGATCGGCTCTACCGTCAAGGTCGTCCGCCTGCATGGCGAAGGTCCTGTCAAGCGCCGCATCATGGATATGGGCATCACCCGCGGCACGGAAGTTTACGTCCGCAAGGTCGCGCCCCTCGGCGATCCGATGGAGGTCACAGTTCGCGGCTACGAGCTGAGCCTTCGCAAGGCTGACACTGAGATGATCGAGGTTGAGTAATTAGGCAGCATCGTGCGACCGCGCCTGCGAGCTTCGCCGGATCTTTTGCTTCAATGCTGCGGTTTGAAAGCCTTGAAATACACAAAGTATTCCTGCGGCTTTCAAATCTTGCCTTGAAGCAAAATCTCTCGCCGAATCTTCTTGTCGGCTCGCACGCTCCTGCCCTGAGTCGTCTAAAAGTTAAAAATCCCGCAAACCTATAACATCTTGTTAGAACCCTCTAATTTTAGTTAGAGCGCATGAACGAGAAGGAGCAGAACATGGAAAAGCAGATCAAAATTGCCCTTGCGGGCAACCCGAACAGCGGCAAAAC
>CALACZ010000169.1 GCA_937890735.1 uncultured Bacillota bacterium | reverse complement strand
CATGAAGAAGGTGGAGTACAATTTCAAGTGCTATACCTACGGCAAGAAGGGCAAACTGCCTGCACTGCGCACCATATTCGGGAATGCGAACTCACGCAGATCGTATTGGATGATCTCCGACGGGTTACGCATTTTGCCCGAATGAAGGAGCGGCAATTTGCAGAGCACATCAACCAGAAGAACAGCGCCGAACTGCGGCGGGAGATGAACCGTGTGCTCCGCGAACTGGACGCGATGAAAAAGCGAAGTGCAGAGTTATCCAGGCTGTTCAAACGACTCTATGAGGACAATGTTCTCGGACGCGTGACCGACGAGCAGTACCGGATGTTCTCCGGCGATTACACAGACGAGCAGCGTATGCTGGAGAAACAAATCCCGCAGAAAGAGCAACGTCTGGCGCAGCTTCAGGCTCAAGAAGCGAACGTGGATGCGTTCATTGAAAAGGCAAAACAGTACGCAACGATTGACACACTGACGCCGGAACTGCTGCGGCTGTTTATCCAGCGCATTGAGGTCGGTGAACGGGAAACAAAATACTCCCGCAATTCCAGCCAGTCTGTCCGCATCATTTACCGGGACATCGGCACAGTAGACAGCGCCATGCAGCCCGATGAGAAGCAGCCGCAGCTGCTCCCGCCACTGAGCGAGGTCATTCCATTCCCGGCATAAAGAGACAAAAGAAATGCGGGAGCGGACAATTCCGCTCCCGCACCGGGGGTGACAGTTTGTGTCCCTATAAAGGGAAACAGAACACTTTCCGGGCTTCGTTTTTACTTTCCTGCGGAATTGTTTTTGAGCAGGTCGTATTTGATCTGCCAGAGCTTTGACGACAGATCCACATAGTAGGTATGCGGATTGTCAAAGCGCTTGACCTCGTCCCAGAGGGTGTCCACCTGCTCGGCGCAGTAGCGCTTGATCTCGGCAAGCGGCGGCAGGTCGTATACCAGCTCGCCGTGCCGGAAGATGGGCACGAGCAGTTCTTTGGCGGTGAAATTATACACCGTTTTGCGCTTCCACGTCGCCTCGGGGTCAAAAATTTCGAGATCGACGCTGTCGTCCACCGTCTCGTCGTGCACGCACAGATAGTCGGCGATGGCTTTGCCGGTGTCGCTGCCGAAGAAGCGGTAGAGCTTTTTAAAGTGCGGGTTCGTGATCTTGCCCACATTTTCGCTGATTTTAATTTTGGGCACGATCGTGCCGTCGGCGTCCTCCACGGCGGTGAGCTTGTATACGCCGCCGAACACCGGCTCGGAGCGCGCGGTGATGAGCCGCTCGCCCACGCCGAACTGGTCGATCTGCGCGCCCTGCGCCAGAAGATCGCGGATGATGTACTCATCCAGCGAGTTCGAGACCGAAATTTCGCACGACTGCCAGCCCGCGTCATCGAGCATTTTGCGCGCCTTTTTTGTCAGGTACGTCATATCGCCGGAGTCGAGGCGGATGCCGCATTTGGTGAGCCCGCGCGGCTTCAGCACGTCGTTAAACGCGCGGATGGCGTCCGGCACGCCGCTTTTGAGCGTGTTGTAGGTATCCACCAGCAGGACGGGATTTTCGGGATACGTCTCGCAGTAGGCACGGAAGGCGTCATACTGCGTGTCAAACATCTGCACCCACGAATGCGCCATCGTGCCCCCGGCGTGTACGCCGTAGAGCTGGTCGGAGATGGTGCACGCTGTGCCGGCGCAGCCGCCGATGAACGCCGCGCGCGCGCCCAGGATCGCGCCGTCGCCGCCCTGTGCCCGGCGTGAGCCGAACTCCAAAACCGGGCGTCCCTTCGCCGCACGCACCACGCGGTTGGCTTTTGTTGCGATGAGGCTCTGGTGGTTGATGGCGAGCAGCAGATACGTTTCGATGAGCTGCGCCTGTACCGCCGGGGCGCGCACGGTCACGATCGGCTCGCGCGGGAAGATGGGCGTGCCCTCCGGCACCGCCCAGATGTCGCCCGTAAAGCGGAACTCGCGCAGATACTCCAGAAATTCCTCGCAAAAAATGCCCCGCCCGCGCAGATAGGCAATGTCGTCCTCCGAAAAATGCAGGTCCTGAATGTAGCGCACGATCTGCTCCAGACCCGCCGCGATGGCAAAGCCGCCGCCGTCGGGCACGGTGCGGAAAAAGACGTCAAAATAGGTGATGCGATCCTGATAGCCGCACTTAAAATAGCCGTTGCCCATCGTCAGCTCATAAAAATCGCAGAGCATCGTCAGGTTCAGCTTCTGGTTCGTTGCCTCCATGTCGGACGGTCCTCCTTATGCCTGTTCGAGCCGCCGCGCGCGCTCGGATTTGCTGCTGTGCTCCTCGCGCAGCCCGAATTTTTCCGCCAGCGCTCTGCCGAACGCCAGCATCGGCGCAGTCTCGCCGTCTTTGAGCTCCAGCTCCAGTTCGCACAGCGGCGCGCGGCGCGTCCCGCGCGAGAGCTCGCCGATGTCGCCCGCCAGCTCGCACACGCAGCCGTCCAGATGCAGCATGGCGCGGATGCGCGTGAATTTCGTGCCGCACACGGGCGCAAGCGCGCCGGTGTTCAGAATGTCCGCCAGCTCTGCCGGCGCGCCGTCCTTTACGAGCTTCGGCACGGCGTCCTCCAGATATTCCGCCTCGGTCTCCCACTCGCCGCGTGCCAGACCCTCGCCGGGGGTTTTGACGGTGACGATCGACTGCGTGCCCAGCTTTCTCAGCCGCAGCGCCCAGTGCCGCGCGGCGAGCTTGCCGTCGGGCGTGTCAAAATACGTCGATTCGGTCTGCAAATAGGTAAAGTCGCCGTGCATCCGGCTGCGCACATCGGGGCTGCACAGGATGCAGTCGAGCAGGTGCAAATCGTTTACCGCGAGCTTCAGTTCCAGTTCCGTTGCCATAGTATCCTCCGTTGTGTGGTTCTCTTTTTCCTATTGTACGCGTTTTTTGCCCATGAAGCAAGAACTAAAGTGCCAAAGTGTTCCGCAGGCGACCGCTCCCGACGCATTTTGCATACGGATGGTTGTAAGATGGCTGCAAGAATACCAGATATTGGGAGTGAACCTGTATGTCCTTGTCGTCGCTGCTGGAAGAAAAGCTGGGCGCGGCGCGCCGGAGCGTGCTGCGGCGCATTGCCGCCAGTGCGCCGCTGGGGCTGCTCGTGCGCGGGGCGCTGGCGTGCTGCGCGGGCGCGGCGCTGTCCGGCGTGCGGCTTCCGGGCGGAAGCCTGCCGCTGGGGCTGGCGCTGGCGGCGGCGCTGCCGTTTGGCGCGGCAAGCGTGTGCGCGCTGCTGGGCGCGGTGGGCGCGCACGCGCTGCTCTACGGGCTTTCGCAGACGCTGAGCGTAGCGGCGGCGGGCTTTCTCATCGAGACGGAGCTGCTCCTCTTCCGGGAGCTGCTGCCGCGCGACAAGCGCTGGTTCTTGCCCGCGAGTGCGGCGGTGCTGTACGGCATGGTGGAGTTTCTGGAGCTGCTGCAGGCGCATTTTGCGCCGGACGAGACGCTGCTCTTTTTTGCGCGCGTAGGGATGCTGGGCGTGAGCGCGTGGGTGTTTACGGACGCGGTCACATCGCGCCATCGCGGCGCGCGCATTTATCTGGCGCTGTGTCTGCTCGCGGGCTGCGGGGCTGCGGTGCTGCCGGGTGGGGTGCGGCTGAGCGTCGTGCTCGGCACGGCGGCGGTGGGATTCTGCCTTGGGCGGGCGGACGCGCTGCGCGCTGCGGCGCTCGTGGGGCTGGCGCTGGACATAACGGGCGTATGCGCCGTACCGCTCACGCCGTGCTTTGCGCTGGCGGCGCTGCTGTGCGGCGTGCTGCCGCTCAAAACGCGCCTCATGCGGGCGGTCATTCTGCTTGCGTGCTGCGGCGGGTGGCTGCTTTTGCGGCAGGACGCAGCCATAGCGGGCATGGCGGGGGCTGTGCTCGGCGCGGTGCTGGCGCTGCTGCTGCCGCAGCGGCTCGAGCGCGTTCTGGACACGGACGCGCCGGACGGCGCTGCCGCTGCCGCGCCGGGTCTGGAGCAGGCGAGCGTGCTGTTGGGACGCATCCGCCGTCTTTTGGAACGCACGCGCACGCAGGAGGGTGCGCCGCAGTCGGCGGCGGTATTTGACCGCGCGGCGGAGCTTGCCTGCCGCGGCTGCACGGGCTGGGAGATGTGCTGGGAGACGTGCGCGGCGGACACCTACCTCGCCCTTTCCGGCGCGGCGGGGCGCATTTTGCAGCGCGGCAAGATGCAGCCGGACGATCTGCCGCCGTTTTTCCGCGCGCGCTGCTGCCGGTATGAGCAGTTTACCGGCGCGGTCAACCAGGCGCTGGACGAGCAGCTCGCGCGGCTGCAATATCAGAACCGCCTGACGGAGCTGAGCGCCGTGACGGCGGAGCAGTATGGCTGCCTTGCCGCGTTTTTGCACGCGCTGGCGCAGGGCGCGTCCGACGCGCCCCCGGCGGCGTTCGCCCCGGACGAGGGCTTCCGCGCCTGCGGCGTGCGCGGCAGCAGCGTCTGCGGCGACCTTGCCGCGAGCTTTACCTGCGGCGAGTGGTATTATCTGCTGCTGTGCGACGGCATGGGCACAGGTCCTGCCGCGCGCGGGGAGGCGGCTGCCGCGGCGGAGCTGTTAAAAGGGCTCATTTGCAGCGGCATGGGCGCGCCGGAGGCGCTGCGGATGCTGAACGGCGTGTATTTTCTGCGCGAGAGCGGCGGCTTTTCGACCGTGGATCTCTTGCAGGTCAGCCTTGCAAGCGGCGAGGGGATGCTGCACAAATGGGGCGCTGCGCCGTCGTACCTGCTTGTGGGGCGGCGGGTGTACAAGCTCGGCGAGGCTGCGCCGCCGCCCGGCGTGAGCGCGGAGCTTGGGCGGCGCGGGCAGTGCATCCAGCTCGCGCTCCAGCGCGGGCAGACGCTGATCCTGGTGAGCGACGGCGCGGACGAGCAAACAGCGGAGCAGACCATCCGCACCGCCGCGTCCGCTCCGCCGTGTGAGCTGGCGGCAGCCATCGTCGCCGCCTGCGGCGCGGACGACGACAGAAGCGCCGCCGTGGTGCGATTGAGGAGAACAAGGGCGGCGGTATGACATACAATAATTGACCGTTCCTTTTGAGGCAGCACCGATTTGCAGCATCCAAATGGCTTCCCCTGGGGGAAGGCATGGGTGCGCACAAGTTTGCCGGATTTGTGAAAGTCCACGGCTTCCCTTGTTGACCAAGGTAGCGAAGCGGCGGCGTGGTGTTGAATGACAGCCCGGTGGGCTGTC
>CALACZ010000168.1 GCA_937890735.1 uncultured Bacillota bacterium | reverse complement strand
CGATGGGCCAGTTGCAGGCGTAGGTCTCGATGCCGAGCTCGTTTTCCAGCTCGTCGAGCAGCTCAAACGGGTCGCGCGATTCGCGATCCATCTTGTTGATAAACGTAAAAATGGGGATGCGGCGCATGGCGCAGACCTTAAAGAGCTTGCGCGTCTGCGGCTCAACGCCCTTTGCGCCGTCGATGACCATCACGGCGGAGTCCGCCGCCATGAGCGTGCGGTAGGTGTCCTCCGAAAAGTCCTGGTGACCGGGCGTATCCAGAATGTTGATGCAGAAGCCCTCATACTGGAACTGCATCACGGACGAGGTGACCGAAATGCCGCGCTGCTTCTCGATCTCCATCCAGTCGGAGACCGCCGCGCGGGAGTTCTTCTTGCCCTTGACCGCGCCTGCCTGCGCGATCGCCCCGCCGTAGAGCAGGAATTTTTCCGTCAGTGTCGTTTTACCGGCGTCCGGGTGCGAGATGATCGCAAACGTCCTGCGCCGGGAGATCTCTTCTTTCAGGGATGCCATGTAAGTACCTCCAAATATTTTTTGTTCGCGTAGCCAAATATCCGCCTACATGGGACACCCTCCAAACATTGTTTGATCGACTTGCAACTGGTTTAGTCTACCACAGAGCGCGCGGATTTACAAGAAAAATCCCGACAGAACGTCGGGATTTTTCAAATCTGATTCACATACCGAAATACTCACGGTTTGCCTTGCTGTTGGCGATGGCGTACCACACGAGCACCGCCAGCACCACGCCCAGCAGCGCCAGGCTCTGCCACAGATTCATAAACGGCGTTTCCAGCACGGAGTTGTTGAGCACCTGCAAAATGCCGTAGATCGTGGTCACGAATGCCAGCACCGCCATGCGCGGCTTCATGTAGGCGATGAATGCCTCTTCGTCCAAACAGTCCGCCGCCGTCTTGTCCTTGGGGATCAGCAGACCGTTTTTGAACAGGTGCTTCTCGACGATCAGCCTGATCCAGGTGTAAAAGCAGTAGATCCCGCACCCCAGCGAGATGAGGTCGAGCATCAAAAACATGGAATCGTTATTCATCGGTTTTCTCCTTTGATTTTCTCAGTCCTTCTCATGAATCTGCCGCAGCACGCGCCGCACGACACCCACCAGCAGAAACACCGCAACAGTGGCAAACACCACGCCGCCGGCGAGACTGATGATCGTGTTGCCGCTCCAGCCCTCGGAGGCGATCAGCTCCGAAAAGCTGCGAAACATTTTATAGGACAGGTAGGCAAGGTAGCCCCCGCAGACCGTGTGCAGGATATTGCGGCGTGTTTTGTCGCGCGCCTCGGTGACGCTTTCGTTCTTTTGCTCCGGCTGCTCCGGCGCGTTTTCCTGCGGTGTCTGCTGCTCTAACTGCGTGCGTTCGTTTTCGTCCATTCTGCGTGCCTCCCGTCCGATTTATGCTTATTTTAACGCATAAAAGCGCAAAAGGAAAGCCCCGCAGAAAAAATTCCAAAAATGTTCACATCTTGCCCGCGCGGAACTGCTCGATCATCTCGCCCGTCAGGCTGATGTTCGAGTGCTCCTCCGGCAGCTCGCTGCGCAGAAACCAGCCCGCCTCCGCCAGTTCGTCCTCCTGCACGCGAATTTTGTCGCTGCCGTCCAGCTCCGCGTAAAAGCCCATGAGCAGTGTGTCGGTGAACACCCACGGCTGCGATTTGTAAAACCGCAGATTTTTCACGCGCACGCCCGTCTCCTCCAGCACCTCGCGGTGGACGGTCTGCTCGATCGACTCGCCAATCTCGTTAAAGCCCGCCACGAGCGCATATTTTTTGAACGCTCTGCCGCGGTAGCGCGTGAGCAGCAGCCGGTCGCCGTCGTGCACCGCCGCGATCACCGCCGGGCAAATTTTCGGATACACCGTCTGCCCGCACGCCGGGCAGACCATCGCCCGCTCCGTTTTGCTCGGCGTCATGTGCGCGCCGCAGCGCCCGCAGAAGCGGTTGGCGCGATACCAGCGGACTAAACTCTGCGCCGCGGCGCAGGCAAACAGCGTCTCATCCGGGCAGCAGGCGCGCAGCTCCGCGTCCGGCAGATACGAAAAGCCGGGAATGACCGGGTGCTGCCCGGCGTACTGCCAGTAATACGCCTGTTCGTCGATGGAAAACAGGTATTGCAGGTTCTCGCCCGCGTCCTCAAGCCGCGGCAGCTCCACCCTGCCGTCCTCGATATGCGCGTAGACGTGCCCGTCCCTTAAAAGCAGCAGTGAATCCCCCGCGCGCGGCGCGCGCCACGACATTTCGTTGTGATAGATATGCGGAAAAATATCCTGGATCATGCTTCCCGTCCCCCGTTCCAGAACGCCTCGATCTCGGCTCGGCTCGCCTGCACTGACCCCTGTACGAACTCCGGCTTGCCGCCGCCGCGCCCGCGGAGCGCGTCGTTCATGCGCTTGGAAAACGCGCGCAGGTCGCCGCCCGCGTGCCCGATGGCATAGCGCCAGCCCGCCTCGTCGCTGCCGGTGAACACCGCGCACACACCGCCGCAGGCGCGCATTCCGGCGTCCGCCATCTGGCGCAGCCCGTCGGCGCTGAGGTCCATAAACAGCAGGCTGTCGCCCTTGCCTTCGAGTTCTGCCGCCGCCCGCTCAATGAGCCGCAGCTCCAGCGCGCCCGCGCGGTATTTGACCTGCGCCAGCTCGTCCAGCACCCGCTCCGCCGCCTGCGCCGTCTGCTGCGGCTTTGCCGAGAGCAGACCCGAAATGCGCTTGTTCTGCGTCAGGATCGAGTTTACATAATCAAACGCCTTGCGCCCGCAGAGCATCTCCAGCCGCACGCCGTCGTGGAATTTCTGGCAGGTGAAGATTTTGATAAGCCCGATCTCGCCGGTCATGGAGACGTGTGTGCCGCAGCACGCGCACACGTCGATGGCGGGGATGGTCACCAGCCGCAGCACGCCGCTAATCGGCTTTTTGCTGCGATATACCGCATTTGCCTTCTCCTCGCCGTCCACCCACGACACGACGACGGGCAGATCCGCCCAAACGGCTTCATTCGCCTCGCGCTCAATGTCGCGCACATCGTCCATCGTGAGCAGTCCCGAAAAGTCGATGGTCACCATATCCGCGCCCATGTGGAAGCCGACGTTTTCATAGCCGAAGCGGCGGTGGATGATGCCGCTGACGATATGCTCGCCGCTGTGCTGCTGCATATAGTCAAACCGCCGCGCCCAGTCGATCGTGCCGCGCACGGTGCTGCCGACGGCAAGCGGCGCGTCGCAGGTATGCACGACGAGTTCGCCGCGCGCGTGGGTGTCGAGCACGCGGACGCTGTCCAGCGTACCCGTATCGCCCGGCTGCCCGCCGCCCTCGGGATAAAACGCCGTCTGGTCCAAAACGACCGCAAAGCCCTTCTTTTCCGCCTCGCACGCCACAACGCGCGCGGAAAATTCCCGCATATGGGCATCCTGATAATAAAGTCTGACCGTTTCCATCGGAACGCTCCTTTTATCTATTTATCTATGGATTATAGCGATTGTATCACAAACGCGCGGCGCTGCCAATGATAAAAAAACGTCGTTGTAGTTGACAAGAAGAAATAAAGCGCCTAAAATGAGAATGGATGTTTGTGGGCGCAGTGCGCCCGTGTGTCCCATTTGAACGAAAAAGGAGTGAAGAAGAATGGACGCAGGAAGTAGTAACGGCACATCCGCAGGTCGAAGTTGCGCCGGGAGCGAGCCGCCTTCGTGCGTGCTGTTCTCTCACTGCTGATTTGCCTGTGACGTGTGGCTTACTTCCTAAAGCAATCATCAAATTTTAGGAGGAAAGGTCCATGGCAGAACGAAATTTTTCCGTGGGAAATACGCTCGTCAAGCTGCTGGACGAGAAAAAGTATTTCTCGCTGCGGGACGTCCTGACAACGATGAACCCCGCCGACATTGCGGCGGTGTTTGACGAGCTGGACGAATCCCGCCTTCCGCTGATGTTCCGTCTGCTGCCCAAGGAGCTGGCGGCGGAAACATTTGTGGAAATGGAGCCAGACTCGCAGGAGCTGCTCATCCGCGGCTTCTCCGATTCTGAGCTCAAGGAGGTCATCGACGAGCTGTACGTTGACGACGCGGTGGACGTGGTGGAGGAAATGCCCGCCAACGTCGTGCAGCGTATCCTCGCGCAGGCAGAGCCCGAAATGCGCAAGCAGATCAACGAGATCCTGCGCTATCCCGAGGACTCTGCCGGCAGCATCATGACCACCGAATATGTCTCGCTGCGCCCCGCCATGACGGTGGAGGAGGCGATCTTGCGCATCCGCCGCACCGGCATCGATAAAGAGACGATCTACACCTGTTACGTGACCCACGGGCACAAGCTCATCGGTCTGGTCACGGTGAAGGATCTGCTTTTGTGCGAGGACGACGAGGCGACGATCGAGTCCATCATGCAGGAGCACGTCATTGCGGTCAACACGCTCGACGATAAGGAGCAGGTCGCGCAGATGTTCTCCAAGTACAATTTCCTTGCCCTGCCGGTCGTGGACACCGAGTTCCGGCTGGTCGGCATCGTCACGTTCGACGACGCGATGGACGTCATGGAGGACGAGGCAACGGAGGATATTGAAAAGATGGCGGCCATGCTGCCGTCCGAGCACCCGTATCTGCGCTCTTCCCCGTTTGAGATCTGGCGCAATCGTATGCCGTGGCTGCTGCTGCTGATGATCTCGGCAACGCTCACCGGCTACGTCATCACGCGCTTTGAAAACGCGCTGACGTTTCTGCCGTGCCTCACGGCGTTCATCCCCATGCTGATGGACACCGGCGGCAACTCCGGCTCGCAGGCGAGCGTCACCATCATCCGCAGCATCTCGCTGGGCGAGATCGAGTTCCGCGACATCCTGCGCGTCATGTGGAAGGAAATTCGCGTGGCGGTGCTGTGCGCCCTCGTGCTGGCGGCGGCGTGCTTCGGCAAGGTCATGCTGATCGATCACCTGCTGCTGGGCGATCAGACCGTGACCCCCATGGTCGCGCTCGTGGTCAGCCTGTCGATGGCGGTCACCGTGTGCGTTGCCAAGCTCATCGGCTGTACGCTGCCGCTGCTGGCAAAAAAGATCGGCTTCGACCCGGCGGTCATGGCGTCCCCGCTCATCACAACGATCGTGGACTTTTTGTCCCTGCTCGTCTATTTCCGCTTCGCGGTCGCCATCCTCGGACTCCACAGCGCCTGATATTGCAAAAAGCTCGCCTGCACCAACAATGGTGCAGGCGAGCTTCGTTTTATTCGCTCTCGTCGGTGGTCACAAAAACTTCCTTCGGCACAACGCGTCCGCAGACGGGGCAGAAATGTCCCAGACTGCGATAGTTATAGCAGCTTGGGCAGACGCCCTTGAGCAGTTTCCCCGAGGCGGTGTACGGTTCGATCTTTTCCCCGCACACCGGGCAATATTCCAGCCCATAGTTTTTGATCTTCTCTTTGCTGAGCACCGCGCCGCAGGTTCGGCAGTGGAAGTCCTCGCGCGGCGGCTGGGTTTGCGTGAGGTCTCGCAGGTCTTTTCCGCATTTTGGGCAGAAAAGTGCGCCGACCGGTGCAAGCTCGCCGCACTGGTCGCAAAGCGCAGCGGCATCGACCAGCTTGCCGCCGCAGCTCGGGCAGAACGCGCCCTCCTTGACTTCCTTCTTGCATACTGGGCAGAAATGTCTGACCACAACGTCGGAATAGTCGGGCTTTGGTTTGTTCAGCGTGCGGCAGAGATAGGTACCGAGTGCGCCCGCGCCAAGTACATAGAACGGTGCAGCAGTCAGTACGAACAGTTCCTCCACCCAGCCGTCGGTTTCCTTTTCAAGAACGATATTTGCGATAAGCACTGCCAGCATCACAAGGGCGGAGACAATAGCGGGAACAAGAAAACCGGCATCTGTCGGCTCATCCTTGCCCGCCAGCGCCTTAAAAAGCGAGTAGACCGAAGCTGCGACCGTTATGACACAGACGATCAGGAGCAGATAAATGATGGTCTTTATTGCTGTCAGACGATCCTCTTCTACAAAGCTGCCCAGCTCATCCATGAGATCTGCCGCTTTCAGGAGCGTCGTATGCTCACTCTCTCCAAAAACAGAAATACCGATCCAACTGCAGAACAAGGTCACGATCAGGATCGACAGCGCCAAAATGAACAGAATACCGAGCTTCGTGGGGTCATTCCGCTTCAAATCCAAGATAAAAACCTCCTTACTGTTTTTTGAATGCGCGATATGCAGAAAATGCTCTCTCTTCTCCTTTCTTCAGCTTTCACCACAGCAGTCGGATGAGGGGTGAAAGCGCCTCATCCGACGCCGGGTGAAAACAAAAACGCTGTGCAGGATAAACTCCTACACAGCGCATACGCGAAAGGACGCCTCAGATCTGCACAAAAACATGGAATGCACGCAAAACCTCCCTTGTCAAAAGGGCGGCGTTCGCGTATAATATTCCATGCGGTGCGGTTCTGAACCGTTGTGTAGGTGAGTGTGCACCTGCTCAGGCTTGTGGGTGTTGGCGCACCCGCAAGCTGCCGCATTTTTGTTTTCCAGTTAAATTATAGCAGTGCTTTGCGGCAATTGCAAGCGGCAATTGCGTAAAAGCGCGTTTTTCAGACAAAAAACCGCCGGGAGGGTGCAGCCTTTCCGGCGGTTATAATTTGCAGCGCGCACCAAAGCCTTCCCCATGTGGGGAAGGTGACTCGCGCAGCGAGACGGATGAGGAGAAGGGTTGTGCGTTCTGAGCTGTCCTACGTTTGCACAGCACAAAGGCTTCCCTTGGTGACCAAGGTAGCGAAGCGGCGGCGTGGTGCTGAATGACAGCCCGGTGGGCTGTCAGACCCACGCCGTGACCGAGCCGCAGCGAGACGCTGTCAGCCGAAGGCTGACTGATGAGATCAGAAGGTCGCAGGTTTGCAGAGCGCCCTCCCGCGGTGGCGCGGCAGAACGTACACCTTCTCATCCCTTCCGGGTTCGCTTCGCTCACCCCCTCCCCTTGGTCACCAAGGGGAGGCTTTGGTGCGGTGCAAACGCGGCGGCGCGGTCAAAATCTGAAGCAAGAGGGAGGGGCAAGCCTCTCCCCTACGTTACGACGAAATGGGATTCATTAAACCGTTTTGATCAAACACACCGCCTGTGCTGCTATTCCCTCTTCTCTGCCCGTAAATCCCAGATGCTCCTCGGTGGTCGCTTTGACGCTCACGTCGCCGGTCGGGATGCCCAGCGTGCGGGCGATGTTTTCGCGCATTGCCGGGAGATACGGCGCGAGTTTGGGTTTCTGCGCGACGATGGTCGCGTCGATGTTGCCCACGCGCCAGCCCGCTTCGCGCAGCGCCGCGCCGACCTGCTCCAAGAGCCACAGGCTCGAACAGCCGCGGTAGCGCTCGTCCGTATCGGGGAAGAGCTTGCCGATGTCGCCCAGCGCCGCCGCGCCGAGCAGCGCGTCCATCACCGCGTGCACCAGCACATCCGCGTCCGAATGCCCGTCCAGCCCCAGCGCGTGGTCGATCGTCACGCCGCCGAGGATGAGCGCCCGCTCCGCCGTCAATTTGTGAACATCGTAGCCCGTTCCAATGCGCATTGTCTCCGCCTCCTTTTGAGGATCGTCTCCGCCAGCTCCAGATCGAGCGGCGTGGTGATCTTGATATTTTCTTCCGACCCGTCCGTCAGGTGTACCTGCATCCCCAGCGCCTCCACGGCGGAGCAGTCGTCGGTAATGGGTAATTTTTTTGCCAGCGCGTTCTGGAGCGCTGCGCGCAGCAGGTCATAGTCAAACACCTGCGGCGTCTGCACGGCAAAGAGGGTTTTCCGCTCCGGCGTGCGCTCAATGACGCCCCCGCGCGCGAGTTTGATCGTGTCCTTCACCGGGATCGCCGGGGCTGCCGCGCCGAACTTTGCCGCCTTGGACGCCGCCGCGCAGATGATCTCATCGGTCACGAACGGGCGCGCACCGTCGTGCACCGCCACGAGCTCCGTGTATTCCGACACCGCCGAGACGCCTGCCGCAACAGACTCCGGGCGGCTCGCGCCGCCGCACACGACCGTGCGGACCTTGCGGTACTCCCGGCAGAGTGCCGCGACCGCTTCCAGCTCCTCGCGCCGCGCGACGACGATGATCTCGTCGATGAGTACGCAGCTATTGAACGCCCGCAGGCTGCCCGTCAGCACCGGCTCGCCGCAGATGGTCGTAAGAATTTTGCCGCAGCCCTGCATCCGCGTGGCAGACCCCGCCGCGACGATGACCGCCGCGCAGTACGGGTGGCGGATGCGGCGCTTCACGCGCAGCGCCTTGCAGTAGAGTTTTTTCAGCTTCATAGGTTCTCCTTACAGCGCGTGCACGAGCTCTTTGAACCGTGCGCCGCGCACCATAAAGTTTTTGAACTGGTCAAACGCCGCGCACGCAGGCGAGAGCGTCACCACATCTCCCGGCGCGGCGGCGTCCTTCGCCATCCGCACCGCCTGTGCAAGATCGTCCGCCTGCAAAATTTCCGGCTGCCCGGGCGCATAATTTTCTGCTCTCGTCACCGCCGCGCGAATTTTATCCGCCGTCGCGCCGCAGAGGATCAGCGTTTTGACGTGCGTGCAAATTTCGCCGCCGAGCGTGTCAAACGGGATGTGCTTGTCGTAGCCGCCCGCGATCAAAATGACCTTTTGCGGGAACGAGTGCAGTCCCGCGATGGTGCGCGACGGGCTGCTGGCGATGGAGTCGTTGTAATACCGCACGCCGTGAAGCTCCCGCACCAGCTCAATGCGGTGCTCCACGCCCGCAAAGCTGCGCGCCACAGCGTCGATGTCCGCGTCCGAGGCAAGTCCCTCCACGGCGCACGCCGCCGCCATGTAGTTTTCAATGTTGTGCACGCCCGGAATGCGAATATCCGCCGCGTCCATGATCTTTTTGCAGTCACGGAAAATGACGCCGCCTTGCAGATACACGCCGCTCTCCGGCACGCCGAGGCGCGAGAATTTCACCACGCGCCCGCGCGCCTTGGCGGCAAAGCCGTTCGTGATGGCGTTATCCATGTTGAGCACGAGCAGCCCCTCCGGCGACTGGTGCAGGAACACGTTTTCCTTCGCCGCGACGTACTCCGCCATGTCGCGGTGCACGTCCAGATGGTTCGGCGCAAGATTCGTCACCACCGCCACATCCGCCGACTGCGTCATGGTCATGAGCTGGAAGGAGCTGAGCTCCACGACCGCCACATCCTCCGGCTGCATCCGCTCCGCCAGCGGCAGCAGGGGCGTTCCGATATTGCCGCCGAGCCAGACGGTCTTTCCGGCGTGCTTCAAGATCTCCGCGATGAGCGTTGTCGTGGTCGTTTTGCCGTCCGAGCCGGTCACGGCGATGAGCCTGCACGGGCAGACGGCAAAAAACGCCTCCATCTCGCTGGTCAGCACCGCACCGCGGTCGGTCAGCGCCCGGATCTGCGGCAGGTCGGGGCGCATTCCCGGCGTGCGGAAAATGACGTCCGCGTCCAGGGCGTCAAGATAGTGCTCGCCGAGATGCAGCACAGCGCCGTCCTGCTCAAGCTGCCGGACCTCTCCGTCCAGCGCCTCGCGCGGCGTTTTGTCGTATGCCGCAACATTCAACCCCCGTTCCAGCAGCATCCGAATGAGCGGACGGTTGCTCACGCCGATGCCCAAGACTGCGATGCGCCTGCCGCGCAGCGCCTCAAAATATGCCGATACCCGTTCGTTCATGGTATGGACCTCGTTTCCTGATACTTTCATAAATATTATACCGCTCCGGCAAAATAAATGCAATCTGTTTGACAAACCGCCACGCGGACGGTACAATAGTCCCGCGACCGGGACGGACAGTCGCGGGCACAGCGCCGAAAGGCCGTGCGTGAGGAAAGTCCGGGCTCCACAGGGCAAGGATAACGGGTAACGCCCGCCCAGAGCGATCTGAGGAAAAGTGCAACAGAGATATACCGCCGCGGCTCAGAAATGGGGACCCCGCAAAACGAGAGTTTTGTGGGGAAAGGCGGCGCAACGGAATGATCGAGACCTGCCGCTTGCGGCAGGGCGAGAGATATGAAGTTTGCGCCAACGTGGCAAGGGTGGAAAGGTGCGGTAAGAGCGCACCCAATGGCGTGGAAGCGTCCATTGCTGTAAACTCTATCCGGAGCAACACCGCAGAGGAAGCAAGGCTCGCCCGGCTGCTTCCGAGAAGGTGGCTGGAACGTATTGGCAACGGTACGTCTAGATAGATGACTGTCGATTACAGAACCCGGCTTATAGTTCCGATCGTAAACAAACCCCTGCGTGCTTTGCACGCAGGGGTTTGTTTTTCAAGCGAGCCCCGCTCCGTTGGGCTTTCGCGTTTCGTCGTAACGTAGGGGCGGGGCTTGCCCCGCCCGCGCAGGACGCAAACGCAAAATCGCACAATGTGCGGCGACCGCGCAAAAATCCCGTAGGGGTCGATGCCGCGCTCTCCCCGGCGGGATGCAATCACAAAATTGCACACCCTATCGGCGACCCCGTACAACGTCCTGTAGGGGCGGACGCCTCTGTCCGCCCATTGGGCAATTACGGGTTTGCCGCAACGTTTCATAAAAACGTAACATCCTCCGACACGCCGTAGGAGGGATACCCCTCCCCTACGCAAATTTGGTGGCATTTGCAATTTACCCAAATCGTGCGATTTTGCGGGTGCAGCGTGCGGGGAGAGCGCGGCATCTACCCCTACAAACATGGTGCGTATTCGCATTGGCGCGTCCGTATTTGCAGGTGCATACCGCCGGGCGGACAGGGTCGTCCGCCCCTACGGGTGCGTGCGGGTTCGCATTGGCGCGTGCGATTTTGTAACGTTTTACCGCGCGGGAGGGGCAAGCCCCTCCCCTACGTTACGACTAAGCATGATAATGCTCAAAAATAACCCCCGGCGGGCGTTTGCCTGCCGGGGGGCTGCTTATTTGCTCTCGATCTTGATCTCGCCGTTTTCGGCGCGGACGGCGATCGACTGCACCGGCTCTGCGAAGCTGTCGATGATCTTCTCCGCGATCGGGTCCTCCAGAAGCTGCTGGATGGTGCGGCGCAGATTCCGCGCGCCGTAGGTTGCGGAATACGAGCGCTTCACCAGCTCGTCAAGCAGCGTCTCGTCCCAGGTGAGCGAAATGCCGCGCGCGTCCAGCATCCCGCGCAGCTCCGTGAGCATGATGGTGGCGATGGCGCGGAAATTCTCTTCCGTGAGGCGGTTGAAGCACACGACCTCGTCCACGCGGTTGATAAACTCCGGGCGCAGGAACTCACCCAGCGCCTTGAGCGCCTTTTCGCGGCTCTGCTCCGAAAGCGTCCTGCCGAAGCCGACCGAGCCGTCGCGGCGGTCAGAGCCGGCGTTGGAGGTCATGATGATGATGGTGTTCTCAAAATTCACCACGCGCCCCTGCGCGTCGGTGATGCGCCCGTCGTCGAGAATTTGCAGCAGGATGTTCAGCACGTCCGGGTGCGCCTTTTCCAGCTCGTCGAACAGCACCACGCTGTACGGCTTGCGGCGGATCTTCTCGGTGAGCTGTCCC
>CALACZ010000167.1 GCA_937890735.1 uncultured Bacillota bacterium | reverse complement strand
AGCAGCAGCAGCTTCGGCGGCACGAGCGTCGCCATGAGCAGCGTCAGCGCCTGCCGCTGCCCGCCGGACAGTAAGCCCACCGGCTGCTTCATGCGGTCCTCCAGACCCATGTCCAGCAGCGCGAGCTGCTCGCGGAACATCGCCTGTTCCTTCCGCGTGATGCGGCTGAAGGGATTGCCGTGCGAGGCGCGCAGGTACGCGAGCGCAAGGTTTTCTTCGATGGTCATATGCGGCGCAGTGCCGCGCAGAGGGTCCTGGAAGAGACGGCTGATGCTGCGGCTGCGGTCATGCTCGGGCATAAAGGTGATGTCCCTGCCGTCCAGCCGGATCGCGCCGGTATCGACGAAAAAGCTGCCCGCGACGGCGTTCAGGAGCGTGGACTTGCCCGCGCCGTTCGAGCCGATGATCGTTACGAACTCGCCCGCGTCCAGATGCAGCGACACGCCGCGCAGCGCCGTGCGCTCGTTGACCGTGCCGGGGTTGAAGGTCTTGGAAATATTCTGAAGGTCCAGCATTTCAGTCGCCTCCCTTTCCGGCGCGCGCCTTGCGCGATTGCAGCGCCGCCCATTTTTTGATCGTCGGCGCGGCGATCGCCAACCCCACGATCACGGCGGTCAGGAGCTTGAGGCACTCGACCGGGACGATCTTGGTGTAAAACACGATGGCGTACAAAAAGCGGTAGATGATCGAGCCGAGGATGGCGGCGATGGCGCTCTTGGTGACGGAGCGCCTGCCGAGCACGGTCTCGCCGACGATGAGGCAGGCAAGCCCGATGACCACGATGCCCGTGCCGGAGTTAATGTCCACGGTTTTCTGGTACTGCCCGACCATCGCGCCGGACAGCGCCGTCATCGCATTTGCCAGGCACAGCCCCACGGTGGTGGTGAAGGCAGGGTTCAGGGACGAGGCGCGCACCATGTCGGGGTTATCGCCGGTGGCGCGGATGGAAAGCCCCAGGCGCGTGCGCAGGAAGAGCAGCAGCAGTACGGCGACCAGGATCGTCACGAACGCCGCCAGCAGCAGCTCATACCAGTCGCCGCTGATGCCGGTATCGCGCAGGAGCGTGAACACGGTGTCAACGCCGAGCAGGCTCTCGTTGGACTTCCAGCCCATCGCCATGAGGTTGACGGTGTACAGCCCCGTGTTCGTAACGATGCCCGCCAGAATGGACGGCACGCCGAGCTTCGTCTGCAAAAACGCGGTGACAAAGCCCGCACACGCGCCCGCGAGCATCGCGGCAAACAGCGCCAGCACCGGGTGACCCGCCGTCGCGACCGTCACGGACACCGCCGCGCCGAGCACAAAGCAGCCGTCGGTCGTCAGGTCGGCGACGTCCAGAATGCGGTAGCTCAAAAACAGAGCCATGGCGACCAGCGCGTATAAAAAGCCCAGCTCCAGCGCGGTCTGTGTAATGATGAGCATGGCAGCTCCTCCCGTTCTTCGCGCCGCAGCCCCCGGCAAGGCTGCCGGGGGCGCGGGCTATATTATAATGTAGGAATTACTCTTTGGTCGTAGTGACCTCGACCAGTTCGCCCATGTCGGCGAACACTGCCGGGTCGATGCCGAGCTCGGCGGCGGTCTCAGTGTTGACGGTGATGATGCCGCCGTCCATCAGGTAGTAGTCGTCCAGACCGTCCATGCCCTCGGTGATCGCCTGATAGGCGAGGTCCGCGGTGCGCGCGCCGAGGCTGGTGTAGTTGACGCCGCAGGTGGCAAACGCGCCGTTGCGGACGAAGGAATCCGCGCCGGTGTAGTGCGGGATGCCCGCCTTGGCGAGATCCTCGTAGATGGCAAGCTCGGCTGCCATGATGACGTTGTCGGTCGGGGTGAAGATGGCGTCCACGCCGTCTGCGATGAGCGCTGCCGCCGCGGCGACGACCTCGTCGTTGGTGTTGGCGGTCTGCTCGGTGTAGGCGATGCCCTTTTCCTCAAGATACGCCTTGGCGTCGGCGATGGGGGTCGCGGAGTTCGGCTCGGACAGGGAGTACAGCAGCCCCACCTTCGCGGTGTCGGGGTTGGCTTTGAGCATCATGTCGAGGATGAACGTGGTATTCAGCGCGTCGCTCGTGCCGGTGACATAGTCGATGCCGGTGAGCTTCGCGGCGGCGGGATCGGAGATGGCGGCGTACACGACCGGGGTCTCGCTGTCCTCTGCGGAGAGGGCGGCGAGCTGCGCGGCGGTGGTGGCAATGGGGATGATGGCGTCCACGCCGTCGGCGATCGCCTGATCGGTGAGCTGCTTGAGGATGGTCTGATCGTTCTGCCCGGAGGTGACGGTGTATTCGATCGTCACGTTATTTTCTGCCGCGATCTCGTCCAGCCGCGCGGAGATGGCGTTTGCGATCTCATCGAGGGAGGCGTGGTCGAGCTGCTTGACGATGGCGACCTTGTAGGACGCGCCGTCGGCGGCGGGCGTTTCTTCGGCTGCGGGGGCTTCGGTTGCAGGGGTCTCAGTTGCGGGGGTCTCGGTCTGCGCGGGGGTCTCGGCTGCGGGGGTGTCAGTCTTGCCGCTGCACGCTGCCATCGTCAGCAGCATCACGATCGCCAGCATCCCGGCACAGATTTTTTTCAGGTTCATGGTTTTCATTTTGGGTTCCTCCAAAGATTTTAGTTTTCAGGTAGTAGATGACCGTCTGGCTGTGCCGGAGCGAAACGGAATAAAAAAACAGCCCTTGTCCCTACCATGGGACAAAAGCCGCTGCTTCTGCGATACCACCCAAATTGACGTAAAACGTCCGCTCGCTTACGCGCACCATCATACGCGCCCCGATGGATAACGGGTGGGAACCCGTCGGTCTCTACTGGGCTCTCGCCGTTCGATCCGCCCTCAAAAGTCCATTCGCCAGCCGCGTGCCGCCCCGATCGCACCATCCGGGACTCTCTGAATGACCGTGTGTACTGGGTACTTCTCTTTCTCACAGGTTTGTGCTGTTCACTTGTTGTAACGCATTATACGCGCGCACCTTGCATCTGTCAAGACGCAAAAAATATTTTTTTCGCAGAAAATTCTTCAGGCAAGCAAAGTATCCGCAATATTTTTGGCGAACGCGTCCAGCTTTGCGGCGATGTTTTCCGCTCCGGCGGCGGCGCCGGGGTCGTTCGCGGTTTGCAGCAGACAGAAGCGCGGCGGTAAGATCGCCGCCTTGTTGAGGCACATCGCGCCGAGCACCTGCCGCGCGACCAGGTCGCTGCCCGAAAAGCCGGACACGACCACCGCCCAGACATACTTGTCCCACAGCTCGCGCACGACGGCAAGGTTCGTCAGGCGGTTAAAAAACGCGGTCATATTGGCGCTCACGGCGTCGTTGTAGTTCGGGCACAGCAGCAGCACCGCGTCCGCCTGCTGCACGGCGGGGAGCACCTGCTCCGTCACCGCGCCGCCGTAAAAGCAGCGCCCGCCCTCGGCAAAATGGCGGCAGGCTTCATACGAGCAGCCGCGGCAGTCCTGCACCGTGCCGTTTTGCAGCAGGATCTCGCGCGTGGAGATCGCCTCCGGCAGGCGCGCGAGCGTCTGCCTGCCCATCCAGACGGTGTTTGAGCCGGGGTTGGACGAGGCATGGAGCATGAGCAGCTTCGGCTGCGCGAATTTGGGCGGCGTGAACTCCGCCACGCGACGGCATAGCTGCCGCGCGCGGGTAAAATACGCCTGCTCGAGCGAAAGACGCTGCGTTTTGGCGAAAATATGCTGGTTATACAGCGATCCCGTGCCCTCCACGAGGGGCTTGCCGGGAAAGAGGCATCCGGCGGAGTTTGCCGCGAACACGAGCGCCTGCGCCGAGGCCTTGCTGTAAAGCTCGCCGTCTGCGTCCACGATCACGCCGCCGATGCAGCCGGAAAGGCAGCCCGGATGGCTGCGCAGCGCGCGCAGGAGCGTATGCAGCTGCGCCGGCGCGCCGAACGCGTCCACATGGACGGCAAAGATCACCCGCGCACCGGCAAGCTGCGTCGTATCCGCCGCGCCCGCGCGGCGCACGCGCAGGTCGCCGATTGCAAATGCCAGCAGCCGCGCGAGGCGGTCGCTTTCGCCGATCTGGATGAGGGTCAGCCCGTTCATTCGTATCTCAGCTCCCTGAGCGCCGCCCAGCTTGCCTCCAAGCGCGCAACGAGCGCAGGAGCAAGCGCCTCGCGGTACGTTTCCGCCACCGCGCCGCAGAGCCTGCTGCGGCAGCCGAAGTAGCAGCCGCCGAGCGGCACGGCGCTTTCAAACCAGCCGCCGCGCAGCATCCGAAGAATGGACACCGCCGCGGACGACAGCCCCGGCGCGATGTAGGGCTTAAAGCCCAGCTCCCGCACCTGCAGGTTCAGCGTGCGCGCCTGCTCGGTGAGCGTTTCGGACAGCGCCGTGTCATAGCCGCCGTCCGGCGCGTTGCACACGACGAGCCCTTCGCCGTGCGGACCGAATGCGCGCCCGCGCGTAAAGTCCGCGCCCAGGCGCTTTGCCGCATACGCCGCGCGCGCCTGCATCACGCCCAGCCCAAACCCGCGCACCTGCTCGGGGAGCAGACCCGCGAAGTCATACTCGCCGTCCGCGCCGCAGTTGGAGTCAAGAAACAGCGCCCGCGCCAGCGGATCGACGGGATCGGACACCTGGCAGAACAGCCCGCAGAAATTCTCCTCCCGCGCGCGGCGGGCGTAGGCGCGGAGCATCTCGCGGTTTTTGCTGAACTGCGCCATGCGCACATCCTGCACCTTGCTGTCAAGACCCGGCACGCCGCGCGAGGCGGTGAAGATGAGCACGTCGCAGCGGAACAGGTCCTGTTCGCAGCAAACGGACACCTCCGGCAGCGCTTCGCCGTCATATAGCGGCAGCACCTGCCCCAGCTCCATCGCATAGCGCGCCATGAGCGGCTCGTAGGGATCGAAAATGCCGATCGTGTCAATGCAGCCGCCGCCGAGAAGCTTCAGCCCTGTCAGCACCGTGCCGCCCACGTCGCCCAGCCCCACGAGGTTCACGCGCAGCCCTGTTTTTTTGCGCGCAAGCTGCGCAGAAAGTACGGAAAACGCCCGGGAAAACGCCGTATTGAGCACGATCGCGCCGTCTTTTCCGATGAGCGCGCGCACCTCCGGCGGCAGCACCGGCGCGTCCGCCCGGCAGGGCATGAGGCGGCAGAGCCCGTCCGGTTCGCCGAGCTCCCGCGCGCTGCGGATAAACCTCAAGCCGCCGCTGTCCTTTGCGGGGCGGTTTTCCAGAATGACCAGCGGCGAAAACGGCTGCGCCGCCTCGCGTGCATCGGGCGGATACTGTCCTCCGCAGGAAACCAGGCACAGCCCGTGCCACTCACGGTACATCATGCGCGTAACGCTCCTTTCGTTCGATGCGCGAAAGCTGCTGCAAGCTGTCGCGCAGGTAGTCGGACGCGGGCAGGCGCTCGTCGTGCATCATGCACACACCCTGCTCCGGCAGGCGCGGCTGATACAGCGCCTCGCCCAGGCGGCGGATGGTGAGATTCGCGGCGAACAGATCCTGATTCGCGCGCTCGAGCGCGCTGAGAATGTCCAGCGCGTTTTCCAGCGCCGTGCGCGACAGGGCGTACACGTCCTCCGGCGCGGCGTCGCGGAAATAATTGGGGTAATAATACGGCAGGATGAGGTTGATGGACGGCAGGCTTCGCTGCGCGCTGCGCGTGCCCTCCACGCTGTCGCCGCCGAGGAAGGGGTAAAACAGGCTCTCCGTCGCCCAATAGTGGAGATTCGGGATAAAATACTCGCACTCCACCGTGCGCCCCTGCTGCTGCATGATGTCCCGCCCGCGCCCGGACAGGATGGCGACAACGATCTTTTCCGGCTCAAAGCCCTCGGCGCGGAACACCTTGTCGAGCTTTTCCAGCCGATAGCCGTTGTGCAGCAGATCGTCCACCAGCAGCACCGGGCGCTCAAAGCTCTTCAGCATCCGCACCTGGCTGCGCAGCGGCGAATAGCCGGGGAACTCCACGATCTCAAAGTGCTGAAGATCGGTGCAGAAGCGTTTTTCCACATGGAGCGTTTTCGTGACCGTGTGCGGCACAACGACATCGGAGAGAATCTTTCCGTATGGCACGCACATTCCCGCACCCAGCCGCACGCCCTCGGGCAGGCGGTCGATGCCGTTTAATCTCTGCACGCGCTCCATGAGCGTCTGGTTGAGCTGCTCGGAGTCGAAGCACAGCAGCAGCGTCCCGGGGAACATCCGCCCCAGCGCCGCGCGCAGACGCGGGCGCGTGCGCGCAACTGCATCCTGCACGAGCGTTTCGGAATGCAGCGGCTGCTTGATGGCAAGCAGCACGTCCTGAAGCAGCATCACCGGCGCGCGCATATCCACGCACCAGAGCGTATCCTGCGCGCCGAGCGGCAGGAAGCCAAGCTGCAAAAGTGCCTCGCGCAGCGCCTTGTCCTCCCGCTCGCAGCGGCAGACGGCGTAGATATGGTCGCCCTCCAGACTGCGTGCAAGCAGTTCGTTCAGCAGCATCCGGCAGCGCTCCGCGCCGGGTTCGCCTTCGCAGCAGACCTCCCGCACGAGCAGCAGCCGCCCGGAGGCGCGCGCGCGCACCTCGTTTGCCGCCGCGAGCGAGCCGAGCGCGCCGTACAGCTCGCCCACCTGCACCGTGTGCCCCACGCACCAGCCGGCAAGCGCGCCGCGCTCCGTGAGCGTCACGGCAAGCGGACGGCTTCGCGCCTGCATCGCCGCGCGCATCGCCTCCGGCAGGTCGGGCGACGCATCCCGGAACAGGCGGTACTGCCGCTCCTGCCGGGAGAGTTCGTTTTTCGTCTCCGGCTCGCGGATATACAGGCGGTTTTCGTAGATAAACGACTGCACCACGGGATCGACAAGCATGGAAATATCCAGCCCGCGATCGACATAGTCGCGGATGCGCGTGGAGCTGACGGTCTCGTAAAACGCCGGGAGCGACAGCACGCGGAGCTTTCCACGGATGACGGACGAGAGCGCCTGCTGCGCTGCCTCCGTCTCCTCGCCGCGGCAGAAAATGATGTGATTATACTCCGCCGCCGCGCCCGGCTCGTGGCTTCGGTAGGCGGACGCGCCGCGGATGACGTCGCTGCCCGCCACGAGATACAGCTCCCGCTCCGGCAGGAGGCTCTTCAGCAGTGCGAGGTCGCGCGGCATGGCGATGTTGATGGGAATATCGTCCGGGAAGAGGTAGGTGTCCCACTGGTCGGCGGCGGAGATCACGGCGATCTGCCGCCGCAGGAGCTTGGCAAGCGTCTTTTTGCTCCACGAAAATTCGTCGATCGCCAGATACACCTCAAAGCCCAGCGCGCGGATGTGCTCCACGATCTGCTTATGCCCGGCGGAAAACGGGTCGAACGTGCCGGGGAAGAACGCCGCAGGCTTCGGCGGCGCAAACGGCAGCGCGCCGCACTCGATCTCGTAGCGCACGAGGAAGCGGTAGAGATGGTTGAGCATCGCCGCGTCGTGAAAGCGCACGGTCTGCCCCGCGCGCGGCTCGCACAGGAGCGTGAGCAGCTTTTTGTGCAGCCGCGCAAACAGCGCGCCCCGGAGGGAAAGCGGCAGCGCGTCGCTGGAAAACAGGTCGCAGCAGAGCACCTGCATCGCCGTCTGGTGCACGTCCGCGTCATAGTGGCTCACGCCGGTCATGAGGTTGCCGAGCAGGCGATCGACGATCTCGCCGTGCGTCTGCCCCAGCGCGGCGATGACCGCGCCGATGGCGGCAAGCGCCACGCTCGCCGTGCGCGCGGATGCGCCGTGCGCCATTTTTTCGAGCGTGTCGACCGCCTCCAGCAGCTCCTTTTCCGGCAGCAAACAGATGAACTGCCCGATGTAGGGCGGGATAAAGCGCGTGATCTGCTCCTCACCGGTCTCAAGCTCGCGCAGCAGGTCGCAGGCGATCTCGTTGATCTGGTCAGCGGGCAGGCGCGGCGCGATGAGCAGCAGATGCCGCCCCGCCGATTCGCGCACCGGCAGATGCTCGGAGACGCAAAGCAAGTTGGAAAAATGCAGTGCCGTGTGGAACACGTCGTGCCCGCTCGCCATCGCGTCGGCACAGAGCAGGTCGATCTGCGCGAGCTTGACGGTCCAGTGGACGGCGTTCTTGAGGTTGCTGAGGTAGAGCGCCGCGACCTCCTGCTCCCGCAGCGCCGCCGGGCGCACGCCGCAAAGCAGCGCGCGCAGATAGTCTGCCGCCGCGCCGCCGCCCGCAGGCAGGCTCTGCGCCAGCGCGTGCACCGCTTCGCGGCAGGACTCCTTCTGCCGCAGGTGCAGAAGCAGCTGCATCGCGATCAGGCGGCGGTGCGTCTCGCCCGACTGCGCCATCGGGGCGAGCATTTTTAAAAGCTCCTCACACGCCGCGTCCGGCAGATACGCGCACGGCACATGGCACAGTGCGTCGGTCAGCGCAAAGCGCTGCGTGTCCCGCGCCGTCTCCAGCTGCGTCAGCAGCGGCGCGAGCAGCCCCGGCGCAGTCTCCGGCGCGCAGGCGGCAAACAGGCTCTGGCAGATCGTTTTGAGGGAATTTGCGATGCGCAGCGCGTGGCGCGGGGAATATTTGCGGTCGGGGTACAGGCAGGCGTCCAGATAAAATGCCCACAGCTCCGCCGCCTCGTCCAGCAGCGGCGCGGTAGCGGGCGCGGCGGCTGTGCCGCTCTCGCCCTGCGGGCGCTCCTTGCGGTAGCTCGGGCCGCTGTTTGCCAGCACCTCGCCCATCGTCTGCCCCGCCATGCGGCGCACGTCGCCGTCAGGGTGGGACAGGAGTTCGTATAAAAGCCGCAGCAGCTTTTTCTTGTTTGCCTTCGACAGATACGCGCTGTATTCGCGCAGCAGCGTCAGGTCGCTGCGGATGCGGCGCAGGTCCTTTTCGCTCTTCGCCTGCTCTAAAAGGCGCGAGAACGACGCTTCCACGCTGATCGTGCGCATGAGGCGCGTTGAGCCCTCGAGCGTGCGGATGCGGATACGCGCCAGCGCGCCGGCAGCATCCAGCAGCGCCGCGTCGCGCGTATCGGGCGGCGTGAGCGTATCGCCCGACAACTCCAGCGGCACGCCGTGCGCGCGCAGCAGCGCCTCAAAATCGCGGAGCTTGGCATAGACGCTGCGGTATTTTTTCTGCTTTTCGGCGGTCATATCCGCCAGCTTCGAGAAGATCATCGCATACGCGTCCGCCAGCGAGTAAATGCGCACCATCTCGCGCCCATCCTCGCGCGTGCCGCGCACGCGGAAGTCCGCCCAGATGAGCAGCAGTGCCTCGATCGGCAGGTTTTCAAATTCCAAGTCCCAGGTGGAGTGATTCGCGGCGACGTGCCCGATCTCCTCCATGCCGTTACGGCTGAACCAGCGCCAGGTATAGTAGTAGTGCAGATACGCCGTGCGCGCGGCATTCGCGCCGCGGCAGCCGAATTTGCCCACGTCATGCCCGAACGCCGCGCCGCTGACCAGCGGCAGATCGACCGCCAGCCCCGCGCGGCGCGCGAGAATGGCGGTATGCAGCGCCAGATTGTGCACGCCGATGATGTGCGACGCGGGGTCGATCACGCCTGCCTCGCGCGTCAGGCGCAGGAGCGCGGGGATGTGATCGCGCTGCACGCACGCGCGAAAGCGCGCGTACTCCTCCGCCACGCGGCTGTCCGCCAGCGCGTCCTGCGGCACGGCGATGAGATCGGTCAGCGGGTCGGGCGCGCCGTCATAAAACGGGAACAGGGCTTCCAGCGCGGCGAGAAACCGCGTCTGCTCCGCATCCAGCGCCCGCGCCGGGTGCGTCTCGTCGGGGTACAGGTTCGCGGTGAGCTGCGCCGTGAGCGCGGCGAGGAATGCCTCCGCGTCCGCCTGCGGCAGAAGCGCGCGCAGCGCGCGGCGGGCAAGCTGCGCGTCGTGCCCGTCCAGCTCTGTAAGCCCCGCCGGGACGTCGTCCGTCCCCAGCGCGGCAGCCAGCGCGGCGCGTTTTTCTTCCTGCATCATGGCGTTTCCCACCTTCGGCACTATTTTCTGCTATTTTACCACAAGTATCGCAGCCGTTTCCAGTGATTTTCTGATTATTTGCCGCTTGCTCCGTAGTTCGAGAGAACTCTCGCCGACGGGTCTTTCACGTCGCAGCCCTTCCACGCCTTGTTCGGCATCCAGAAGTCCTTGACCATCTTCGCCTGACCGGGGTAGTATTTCTCGAAGATCTCACGGTACAGGAGGCTCTCCTTCGTAAACGGCTGGGCAAAGTCGTACTGTCTGCACTTTTCAGCAAACTCCTCGTCGGTGTAGCGGCTCTCGGCGTATTCCTTGAGATCGTCCACCATGGAGTGCCCCACGGCGTCGGAGAACGCCGCCTTTTGCCGCCAGAGGATGTCCTCGGGCAGGATGTGATCGTCGGCGAACGCTTTACGCAGGAGATATTTTCCCATGTGGTAGGTGTTGAGCTTCTTTTCCGGGTCAATGGACATCACATACTTCACGAAATCCAGATCGCCGAACGGCACGCGCGCCTCGAGGGAGTTGACGCTGATGCAGCGGTCGGCGCGCAGCACGTCGTACATATACAGCTCGTCCACGCGCTTTTTCGCCTCCTGCTGGAACGCCTCGGCGGAGGGCGCGAAGTCGGTGTATTTATAGCCGAACAGCTCGTCGGAAATTTCGCCCGTCATGAGCACGCGCACGTCCGTCTGCTCGTGGATGGCTTTGCAGCACAGGTACATCCCGATGCTCGCGCGGATGGTCGTAATGTCATAGGTTCCCAGCAGCGCGATGACCGGCTCGAGCGCGTCCAGCACATCCTGCTTCGTCATGCTGACCTCGGTGTGCTCCGCGCCGATGAAGTCCGCCACCTCGCGGGCGTATTTGAGGTCGATGGGGTCGAGATCCATGCCGATGGCAAAGGTGCGGATCTTCTTGCCCAGCAGCTTTGCCGAGATGGCGCACACGAGGCTGGAATCGAGACCGCCGGAGAGCAGGAAGCCGAGCGGCGCGTCGGCGTCCAGCCGCTTTTCCACGCCCGCGATCAGCTTTTTGCGGATGGTCTTACAGACGGTGTCCAGATCGTCCTCGCAGTAGGTTTTGACTGTGGTGAGGTCGGCGTAGCGGACGAATTTGCCGTCCTTATAGTAATGTCCCGGCGGGAAGGGGCAGACCTCTTTGCACAGCCCGATGAGGTTTTTCGCCTCGCTGGCAAAGATGATGCCGCCGTCTGCGAGGTAGCCGTAAAACAGCGGGCGGATGCCGATGGGGTCGCGCGCGGCGACGAGGGAATCCGACGCCGCGTCATAGATGATCATGGCGAACTCCGCGTCGAGCTTTGCGAACATCTCCACGCCGTATTCCTTCCACAGCGGCAGGATGATCTCGCAGTCGGACTCGGAGCGGAACGTGTAGCCCTTCTGCGCCAGCGCCTTTTTGACCGGGCGGAAGCCGTACAGCTCGCCGTTGCAGACTACCGCGTCGCCGCCGAGGTAAAACGGCTGCATTCCCTCCTCGTTCAGACCCATGATCGCCAGCCGGTGAAAGCCCAGGCAGCTCGCAGAGCCGACCGCTTCCAGCCGCGTCGCGTCCGGTCCGCGGGAGATGGTGCGGTCAAAATACGGCCGCGCCGCCTTCGGCGTCAGAGTTTTCGACGTAAATCCAATAATTGCACACATAAAAAGCACCTCCGGATAAAATAAGCGGCAGTATCTCCTGAATTTCAGGACGAATACTGCCGATCCGCGGTGCCACCTGCATTGCTGTTTTCACAGCCCCTTGACGAGCTCTGTTAAGCCCGTGCGCCGTAACGCCGCGCATTGCGTCTTTCCTACTGAGGATGCCCTCCCGTTCAGTCCGCTGCTCCGAAGGGTTCGTTCGGCGAGAGCTGCTGCCGGGCTCACACCTGCCCCGGCTCTCTGAAAGCGCGTGCTCGCGTACTTTTCTTCATCTTTGCATTTTGCGATATACTTTGCCGCTTTGCACAGCAAAATTTATGTTCAGATGATACTCCAATCGCCGCCATTCGTCAAGCACGCATTTTTTATGAACTTGCGCGCGCGTTTTTCTTCCTTTTTATGCAAAAAAGCGATGCACGACACAGCAGCCTTTCAAAACGCCTCGCAGAGTTTCGCCGCCGCAGCGGCGAAACTGATTCAGATCATTTTTGCCGGCGGCGTGTACGTCGGCAAAAATTCTGCTCACGGAGCGGAGTGTATAAATTTTGCGCACAAAATTTATGCGCGCAGCGCAGTGCAAGCCTTTTCAAACGAAAACCCAGCAAAGCGGTTTTCGTTTGAGCGTTTTTCAAAAATTTATTTTTGAAAAACACAAAAGCGCCGCAGCCTGTACAGGCTGCGGCGCGAAAGCTCCTCTCCCAGCAGGAAATCAAATTGGAGAACAAACAGGGAAATCGGGAAAGTACAGGTGATTCAGAGGAGGACCGGGAGCGGAGTTTTTTGAAAATCAAACGGAGAACAGCAGATCGGTATACGTCGGGAACGGCCAGTCGCGCTTGTCAACGAGCTGCTCAAGCTGGTCGATGATCTCGCGCACCGCGCCCATTTTTTCAAACACAACGTCGTGATAGTAGCCGATCAGCTCCTCCAGCGGCAGCTTCGGCTCGTTTTGCAGCACGGTCTTGAGGTCTAGCGTGCGCTCCATGAGCGTATCGCAGAGATTGCTGATCGTGCCGGCAAGCGCCGTTTCCGTGCGGCAGGCGGCTTCGGGCAGCGCTTCCTTTTTCTGCAGGATGGTCTTGCAGAGCTTGCCCGCGTAGGCGCTCGCCGCGCCGAGGATGCTGTGCTGCACCATATCCACCAACGTGGCTGCCTCGATGCCCACGACCTTGCAGTATTTCTCCATATGCACCTCATGGCGCGCCATCATCTCCGCCTCGGAGTAGATATGGTGGCGCGTGAGCAGCGCGATGTTCTTGGGCAGGATGTACGTCGGCAGCGCAGCGGCGGTGCTCGTCAGGTTGGCAAGCCCGCGCCGCTTGGCCTCCTCGATCCAGCTCGCCTCATAGCCGTTGCCGCTGAAGAGGATGCGGCGGTGCTCGGTAAAGGCGCGGCGGATGAGGTCGTGGAGCGCCGCGTGGAAATCCTGCGCGCTCTCCAGCTCGTCGGCAAACTGCCGCAGCTCCTCCGCCATGATGGCGTTGAGGATGGTGTTCGGACCTGCGATCGACTGGCTCGAGCCGGGCATACGGAACTCAAACTTGTTGCCGGTGAAGGCAACGGGCGAGGTACGGTTGCGGTCGGTGGTATCCTTGGGGATGGCGGGCAGCACGTCCACGCCGATGCGCAGGCTGTTGCGCGCGCGGTCGGTATAGTCATGCCCCGTCACAATGCTCTCCACGATCGCCTCCAGCTCTTCGCCGAGGAAGATGGAGATGATCGCCGGAGGCGCCTCCTGCGCACCGAGCCGGTGATCGTTGCCGGCAAAGGCGACCGTGCAGCGCAGCAGCTCCTGATATTCGTCCACACCCTGGATGAACGCCGCAAGGAACAGCAGGAACCGCGCGTTCTGGCTGGGCGTTTTGCCCGGGGAGAAGAGGTTGTCGCCGGTATCGGTGGCGAGCGACCAGTTGTTGTGCTTGCCGCTGCCGTTGACGCCCGCGAAGGGCTTTTCAT
>CALACZ010000166.1 GCA_937890735.1 uncultured Bacillota bacterium | reverse complement strand
TCACTTCTTGCGCCTTTTGTCATCTTTTTTTCGCTTTCTACTATTGATTCGCATCAAGGGGAAGCCTTGGACTTTTGCAAATCTGCCGGTGCAGCACGCACCCTTGCCTCTCCCTTTGGGAGAGGTGTCCGAGCGCAGTGAAAAGGACGGAGAGGGTCAGCAGTGCCCCCTACCGCCCCTCTCAGTCGCCTTCGGCGACAGCTCTCCCAAAGGGAGAGCCAAGGAACTTCAGCAAATCGCCGCTGTCTCAAATGAACGCCACATCATTCATTATCCTCTGAAAGGAGCGCCCTCATGTATCTCTCCGCCACAGTCTCGCACACCTGCGCCCTCCTGACCTTCCTCCGGCAGGAGATGGGCGTCTCCTCCACGCTGGTCAAGCGCCTCAAGTGGCAGGGGGCGCTGCTTGTAAACGGCGAGCCTGCGCACACGGACCGGCGGCTTTGCCCGGGCGACGTGGTCACGGCGGAGCTTTTGGAGCACGCGGACGGCTTTTTGCCGGAGGACCTGCCGCTGGACATTTTATATGAGGACGAACACCTCATTGCGCTCGACAAGCCCGCCGGGATGCTCGTGCATCCCTCGCGCTGCCGCAACTCCGGGACGCTGGCAAACGGGCTGCTGCACTACTACGAGCAGACTGGGCAGGCGTGCGCCATCCACCCCGTCTCACGCCTTGACCGCGACACGCTGGGCGTGGTCCTGCTGGCAAAATCGGCGCACGTCCACGCGCTGTTCTGCCGCCTGCACCGCGAGCGTGCCATCCGCAAGACCTATGAGGCGCTCGTATTCGGCGCGCCGGAGGCGGACGCGGGCGTCATTGATCTTCCCATCGCGCGCTGCGCGGGAGGGAGTCTGCTGCGCGAAATTTCGCCGGACGGCAAGCCCGCCGTGAGCGAATTTGCCGTTCTGGAGCGGCGCGGCGGCTGCGCAAAGCTCCGCCTGCACCCCGTCACCGGGCGCACGCACCAGCTCCGGCTGCACTGCCTCGCCTCCGGCTTTCCCATCCTTGGCGACCCGCAGTACACAACGCCTGCCGCAAAAGAATTTTCAAGCCGCTGCGGACTGTTTACGCAGCAGCTTTGCGCCGCGTCGCTGGAATGTATCCACCCCGTCACAAATCAGCCTCTCGCGATCCGCTCCCATCAGGCGCTCATTCTGCCGGAATCGCCAAATTGTGCGAATCTATCTTGCAAAGAGGGCATATAGCCTATATAATAGGTTTGTTTGGGCATATCACTGGGACGGCGCGCGGTGCGCACCCGAGAAACAGAAAGGGTTTTGGATTTGGGGATCAATAACATCATCGCATTGCTCTCCGGCGTGGCGCTGTTCCTGTTCGGTATGTCGCTGATGGGCGACGGGCTGAAAAAGGTCGCGGGCAACCGGCTGGAGGTCGTGCTGTACAAGCTGACGAGCACGCCGCTCAAGGGCTTTCTGCTCGGCGCGGGCGTCACGGCGGTCATTCAGTCGTCATCGGCAACATCCGTCATGGTCGTCGGCTTTGTCAACTCCGGCATGATGCAGGTGCGCCAGTCGATCAGCATCGTCATGGGCGCCATCGTCGGCACGAGCATTACGGGCTGGGTCATCTGCCTGTCCACGCTCTCCGGCAACGGCTGGCTGGAGCTGTTTTCCACCGCCACGCTCACGGGCATCATCTCCGTCATCGGCATCTGCCTGCGGATGCTCTCCAAGGATAAGACGCGCCAGCACGTCGGCGATATTCTCATGGGCTTCGCCGTTCTGATGTTCGGCATCAGCGCCATGAGCGACGCCGTTGCGCCGCTGCGCTCGAGCCCCTTCTTCCTGAATTTGATTGTGCAGCTCTCACAGCCCGTCCTCGGCATTCTCTTCGGCATGGTCTTTACCGCCATTTTGCAGAGCGCCTCCGCCGCCGTCGGCATTTTGCAGGCGCTGGCGTCCACGGGCGTCATCAGCTTTGCTGTGGCGCTGCCGGTCATCATGGGCGTCGCCATCGGTGCCGCCGTGCCGGTGCTGCTGTCGTCCGTCGGCGCGAATACCGACGGCAAGCGCGCCGCCATGGTCTACCCCGTCGTGGAAACGGCGGGCGTGCTCATCTGCGCGCTCGTATTCTACACGGCGAACGCGCTGTGCGATTTCACCTTCCTGTCCGCGACGATGACCTCGGTCAGCATCGCGCTGCTCAACACTGTGTTCCGTCTTATCAAAACGATCATTTTCCTGCCGTTCATCGACGTGATCGAAAAGACCGTCAACTGGCTGGTCAAGGATAAAAAATCGGACGCGCCGGTCGCCGCCGCGCAGCGTCTGGAAGAGCGCTTCATCCAGCACCCGGCGCTCGCCATCGAGCAGAGCCGCATCACCATCAACGCCATGGCGCAGGAGGCGCGCCGCAACCTCATGGACGCCATCCACCTGCTGCACGAATACTCGGAGGACGGCTTTGAAGAGGTCGTGAATCTGGAGGACGAGGTCGATCAGTACGAGGATATGCTCGGATCGTACCTCGTGAAGATCACGGGCCGCGACATGACCGCCAAGCAGAGCGACGAGGTGTCAAAATTCCTGCACACCATCTCCGATTTTGAGCGAATTTCCGACCACGCCCTGAACATCGGCGAGGCGGCGAAGGAAATGCACAGCAAGCAGATCGGCTTCTCCGCCGCCGCAGCGAACGAATTGCAGGTCCTGGAGGACGCGCTGACGGAGATCGTGCGCATCTGCATCGACGCGTTCGTAAGCGGCGATCTGGAGCTTGCCGACCGCGTCGAGCCGCTGGAGGAGGTCATCGACAACCTCTGTGACGAGCTGAAGCTCCACCATGTGGACCGCCTGCAAAAGGGTCTGTGCACGATCAAGCTCGGCTTTGTCTTTAACGACCTGCTCACGAACTACGAGCGCGTGGCGGACCACTGCTCCAACATCGCCGTGGCGATGATCGAGCTGGAGTCCAACTCCTTCGACACGCACGAGTACCTGAAAACCCTCAAAGAAAAGCGCTCTGCCTCCTTCGCCCGCTACTACGAGGAATACACCCAGCGCTTCATGATCTGAAAAATTCCCCGAAGCCGGAGCTTCGGGGGTTTGTTTTTCGCAAAATTGCGGATATTTAAAAATGGTCGATTGTAAAATGAAGTTGGACACCTAAGAAAAAATCCATAGTGATTTACCCCGCATGGTAGAATGAAGTTTGGACACAACTTCTTCCAAGGGAGGGCAATCACTATGGACTGCCAAGATTATATCACA